>CAYNKH010000175.1:0-6145 GCA_964397745.1 uncultured Bacteroidales bacterium
ATTTAATTCCGCTAAAATAGCATAATATATTGTATTTACAAAGTGCCTAATACAAATTATTTATTATGTTTATACAGAGAACTCAACGTAAGACTAAAGACAAGATTTATCATTCAGTAGTACTGTTAGAAAACTATCGAGAAGGTAAAAAAGTCAAACACAGAACTATAGCTACCCTAACTAAGTGGCCAAAAGATATTGTAGATGATTTGGATAAATTACTTAAAGGCAAAGCTACTACTTCAATTGAAGATATGAAACTTTCGAATGGAAAATCTTTTGGAGCGATAGAGGTCGTTAGACAAGTTGCTAAGCGATTAGGAATTGAGCAAGCTCTTGGTAATTCCAAACAAGCTAAGCTGGCAATGGTTCAGATTGCTGGAAGAATTATTGCTCAACAATCAAGAAACTATATTGCAAACGAATGGGTGCTAAACCAGGACGTAGAAGGTATTTTTAAAGTATCCAGTTTTAAAGAAGATAGTCTGTATGCAAATTTAGATTGGTTAACTGAAAATCAACAACAAATAGAAAAGAAGATTTTTAAACATCGTTATAAAACATCCAAAGTAAAAGAGATATTCTTATACGATGTGACTTCATCATACTTTGAAGGAACTCAAAACGAACTTGCCGAATATGGATATAATAGAGACAAGAAAAAAGGTAAGATGCAAATAGTTGTTGGATTGATGCTTGATGGCTATGGCTATCCTTTAACAATTGAAGTTTTCGAAGGCAATACAAGTGATACTCAAACTGTTACGTCTCAATTAGAAAAACTAAAAGAAATATTTGGCATAGAGCGAGTCATTTTTGTTGGCGATAAAGGAATGATAAAATCTGGGCAAATTGATGAAATTATTTCAGACCACTATAAATGGGATTATTTAACTACAATTACAAAGGCACAAATTAATACTTTAATTAATAAAGGAGTATTTCAATTATCTTTATTTGAAGATAAAATAATTGAAATTGAAGGAGAAAATAAAGAAAGATATATCTTACGAAAGAATAAACATAGAACTCATGAAATATTTTTGAATAGAGAAGCCAGAATAAAAAAAGCAATAGAGTTTATACATAATCAAACAATATATTTAAGTGAACACCCTAATGCTAAAATAGAAGTATCTATGAGGAAAATAGACGCAAAAATATCTCAATTAAAATTAAAAAACATTATCACAGTCAAACTAAACGAAAAGGTGTATTTCCCAAATATAGATCAACAAGAAGTAAAAAAACAAGGAGAATTGGATGGCTGCTATGTTGTTAAAACATCTGTTCCAAAAGAGGATTTATCAACACAGATTGCACATGATAGATATAAAGACTTAGGATTAGTTGAATATGCATTTAGAACTATGAAAACTACAATGGAGGAGCTAAGACCAATATTTGTAAGAAAAGAAGAAAGAACAAGAGGACACGTATTTGTAGTTATGTTAGCTTATATGATAACGAAATACATTTCTGATAAAATAAGCCACTTAGATTACACCCGTAAATTTGCCATCGAAAGTCTTGATAAAATTCAATATGTCGAATATCTTTTTAAAGGCAGAAAAATAAATATTCGACCAAAAAACTTACCTTTGCATACGCAAAAAATATTAAAGGCATTAGACATGACTGAAAATGTAGCGTATCCCCCCCGACCAACCACATCTATTTTGATTGAAATCTTTTCTTGAATTTTGCGATTAAAAACAAGGAACAATGGGATTACAAGAGAACATGTTTTCGGAAATAGATCAGTGGCATTCATCGGGTTTAACCAAGCAAAGTTTTTTGCAAACCAAAGCATATAGTCATGCGAAGTTTAATTACTGGTTGCTGAAATGGAAACAAAGTCAAATATCTTCATCCTCAGATAATTTTTGGGAACTTAGCTTTTCTGAACAAAGTATTGGTAAAGTATTAGAGATAGAAACTCCCTCTGGATTAAAGATTATTGTTTTCGGATAATTATGTTTGGATTCGAGGAAGCTAGTAAGGTATTTATGTATTCGCAACCAACCGATATGCGCAAAGTGTTTGATGGTCTGTACGGATTGGTGTTGTCTGAGATGGAATTGGATCCACAGTTAGGTTACTTGTTTGTTTTTCTTAACAAACCCCGAACAGTTATTAAGATCTTGCATTGGAACCGGGACGGATTGGCACTATTTTATAAGCGATTGGAACGAGGAACTTTCAAACGTCCGAGTGCCCTAAAAACTGCACCTAATAGTGAACTAAGTAAGGTGGAATTATACATGATTTTACGAGGAATAGATTTCGAGAAAACCAAAAAAAGAAAGCGTTTTTTAACAACAAAATAGTGTTAATTACTTTTGCTTTAAAGCCTTGCAAAATCAACGATTTTGCTGTAATTTTACAGTATGATTTTAGACCTCGAAAACATATCAAAAAAGGAACTTGTTCGAATGCTTCAGGCTTCTGAATCGAGGGTTGAAGAATCTGAATCGAGGGTAAAAAAACAAGCAAAAGAAAATTAGGAACTACAAGAGAAAGTATCCTAGCAAAACTATATAATTGCACAGCTTCGACGTATGCTTTTTGGAAGCAAGAGAGAACGATTTGAGGCCGATGCAAGCCAAACAAAGATACAATTTGAAGAATACGCCAATGAGGAAGTAAAGCAGGATGAAACCCCTGTAAAAGAGACTATTACTTATGAGCGTGAAAAAAGTACAAAAAAACATAACGGACGAAATCAAATCCCTGAGAATCTTCCAGTTCTTGAACATGTAATTGAACCTGATGAAGATACTACGGATATGAAGAAGATAGGTGAAGAACGTACAGAAATTTTAGAATATATACCTGAGAAGTTTTTTTAAGTTGGTTATTATTCGCCCTAAATATGCTAGATTAGACCAGAATCAGGACTTATCAGTTAATCCGTCAGTTAAGAATGTCGTTATTGCAGAACTTCCAAGCCGTCCAATTGAAAAATGTCTGGCAGGAAACTCACTATTGACCGCAATTTTAGTAAATAAATACATAGATCATCTGCCTCTATACCGGCAACAACAAATATTTAAACGTGCAGATATTGAAATAGCGCCATCCACGATGGACTCTTGGGTGGCGCAAACGGGAAATCTTCTGGAGTTGCTTTACAAAAGACTTGTGCAAGAAGTAAAAGCCCAAAAATACTTACAAGCCGATGAAACTACAACAAAAGTGTTAGATAGAGACAAGAAAAAGAAAACACACCTTGGATACTATTGGACATATCATGCCCCATTGGCTAAACTTGTTGCTTTCGATTATCAGAAAGGAAGAGATACCGATGCTCCCCGTGAGTTTTTGGAAGGTTACCAAGGAGTGCTTCAAACCGACGGATACATTGTGTATAAACATTATTATTCAAATGAAAATGTTATTCATCTGGCTTGTTGGGCTCATGCACGTCGTAAATTTGAAAAAGCTTTGCAAAGCAATCCTAAGCTTGCAGAACATGCTATGACAGAAATTCAAAAACTCTATAGCATCGAACGTGAGATAAAAGAACTTACCCCACAACAAAGAAAAGAAGTGCGTTTAGAAAAGTCCTTGCTAATCATTAACGACTTTGGAAAATGGTTACACGTACAGCGGCAGCAAGTTTTACCCAAGTCGCCAATTGGGATGGCAATCCAGTATGTTACTCCACTATGGGAGAGTTTGCAAAATTATTTGCACGATGGTAATCTGCTTATAGACAATAACCTCATTGAAAACGCCATTCGTCCGATAGCTTTGGGTAGAAAAAACTACCTCTTTGCTGGATCGCACAATGGCGCACAACGTTCTGCTATGTTTTATAGTTTTTTTGCATGCTGTAAACTAAACAACATTAATCCACAAAAGTGGTTGGAATATGTTCTGGAAAACATTGCAGAATTCAAATCAAACAAATTACATGAACTCCTACCCAACAACATTGATCCCTCTAAAATAACTAACTTTAAGAAATTTTACGAAGTGTAGTTAGTCGGGGGGATACTATATAATGACAATTTTTGCATGTAGCACTTTCACTTCAATTGGTTGTTCAAGAATATGTATTTGTAATTTTACTTGTTTTTTATTTTTAATATCCTAGGATGAAATTGAAACCTTCTTGCAAGTTGAAAATATATGCCACTACCATTGCTAGTTGTGCAATATGAAAATAATTTTCTTACACCTTTATCCATAATGTAAATGTCGTGATAAGATAATTCAATAGGTTTAAACCCATGTAGATAATATAGTGAAGCAGAAAGTATTTGCTTGCCTTTCTTTGAATAAAAATCGGTTGAAATACCAATGTTTATATATCCAGAATATTTAATTGTTGCATATCCGTAATCATACCTTTTATAAATATAAGTGTTTTCATCTATATACTTGTTTCCCGCAAACTCATGTGAATATGTAGGTTTGAAATTTGAAAATTGAATATCTTCTTGATTAGGATATCTTCTATTTATAATAATCCCTCCACCTATAGTTGCATAACTAATAATGTTTTTATTCATTGCTTTATTCAATCGTAAACAATATTTTAAACTATAACGATAAGTAAATAAAGATGAAGAATAACCTAGTTCGTTTTGCGAATAGTGAACAATTAGAGAGTCATTAATTGTAAGTTTTTTATATTCCATGTATTGGCTTTTAAAATATGAGCCAGTTGCATCTTCTGTAATTCCAATCTCAAATAAATGCTTTTTGTTTTTTAATGAAACACCAAAATATAATCCAAAGTTATAATTAGGTCTAGTTGAAAACTTAACATTTATTGCTTTGAAATAAGGGTTCTCAAGGAATGAGTTATTATCAATAGAATTTTCTATTGTGTGCAAACTAAAAAGATTGTTAACATTACTAATAAAGATCTTATTGTTCAATGTAGGTTTGATATAGAAACTTGTTTGGGTATATGCATACCCAAACAAGCAAGATAAAAGGATGAAACTATATGTTTTCTTCATGTTTACATGTTTTTAATAAGGAGAATTTACTTTATGTCCTGCCCAGTCTGAGAAAACGCTTAACCCATACATAGGGTCGTCTTCATTTATATACATTATTTGAATTCGTTCGTATAAATAATATCCATGTAAACCTCGTATGTTGCTATAAAATGTTTTGGATCCAGTATTTGCATAACTGCTACCCCATACAACGCCAGAAGTGTGGCTGTAATCACAATCATTACAGCAAGGTCTCTTTTGCCACCAAGCTTCAGGGCCATTAATGTATATTGCCATGAAAATATTCCCTATCCAATAAGATGGTTGAAACTCTGCATTTGCAGATAATTTAAAATAGATTCCTGCTTTAAAGTATTTGACTTTTCCAACAGCAGTAACAACTGTTGTTCCCAATTGATTTTGTAATATAATTTCATTAGTGTAATATGATCCGCTGCTACATCCTCCGCAAGCTTTGCTGTTACAGTATTCAGGGTTGTTCTCAACTATGTCAATAACATCATCTTCCGTTGATAATTTTCTTATGTTTTTGTTTAGAATATTTTCATTAACTAGATCATCATATTCATCTATGTTCGATGCTGGTAAAACATAAACAGATTCTTGGGGAACATTAACTCTATATAAATAGTCTCCTATTTGTATTATTGCATCTTCATTAAGAATTGAAGCTAAATCTTCATCTTGGACAATGTCATTTTCATTCTTTGATTCTAAGTTACTATATGAATTAAAATTAAGTATTTTTGTGCGATTAGTTAATGATATTGTTGTTATTGAATCTGGGTTATTTACATATTTTGCATAGTCATTACTAGAATTGAAGATAAGCATTCTACCATCATACTTAAAGTCTTGACATGAGTTTTCTATTGTTGAGATATTTTGGTTGTTTTGTTCAGTAATTTTTTGCTCTTTTTCACATGCTGATGTAAAAGCAATAGTTAAAATAATTACTAGATTACTACAAATTTTGATTAAAGTAGAATATCTGCTTGGTTTTACGTTTTTGTTTTTCATTTTTGTTTATATTGTGAAGTATGAAACTGCGGTTTTTACTTTTTTTGCAACATAGTCCTTTTCTAGGAGGCTATGTTGCTTTTTATTAATTTTTGTCAAGTTTCACAAGGTTATTTATGATAACTTGTATTAATTCTTTTCAAAGA
>CAYNKH010000176.1:0-6066 GCA_964397745.1 uncultured Bacteroidales bacterium
TTTGTAAATAAAAATCATTAAATTCAATTTTGCAAACATAAGAGGGACGATACATTCAGAACTCCTGCTCTATTTTTGATTATCAGTTGTTTTTGTCTTTTTTGTCGTATTCAATCAAATACTAATTTTTACAGAAAAAGATTTTCGTCCATTCTCCATACTTTATTGTTTGACAATCCCCCTAAGGTTTTTTAATTGTAATTTTCGCTTAGATTTTTATCAAAACACACTCTAATTTGGGTTTGGATCAAATAAATATTAGACATCAAAATTTAACAATTTTAAAGAGTGATGCTAAAGCAAGTGGAAGAAGGAAAAGTTTTTTAAAGTTGGCTAAAGCCAACTGTAATAGCTAATTTTGTAATTAATAATTTATTTACTTTTTGTCTGTTTGTTTATCTGTTTATTTATTTACTGACGTTTTGGTATCAAATTGGTATTAAATTTATTAGCATAAATAGGATTTAATTTATTTGTCGGTAATGTAAAGTCAAAATTCGACCACAAATTTAAGGCTAATCTTTAAATCTGGGGGTTACTGATTTGCGAATAAATCAGTTGTTCTGAATATAGTGTTTTGTTTTGCAATAATGATAGTCTTTCAAAAATTAAAGGAGCAGAAATAGCTTGGTTTAAAATGTTAAAACTTTATCACTATCAACCACCCAATCTGCTAATTCTCCCATTGTTGATTTTTCGGCACCTTCAAAATATGGGTGATTTTTATATATCCCGCAGCGTGCCATACAAGTTCCACAGACTTTAACAGGTACTCCTGTTGCGATTAAGCCTTTTAACATTTGCGATAAATCTTGGTCGTAGTTTTTGGGTGCTTTACAAGCATCTCGAGCCATATCAACCGAATCGTTCATCAGAAAAATTCTAACATCTTGTCCACTTTTTTTAAGTGTTTCGGCTAATCTTAATCCATTCCACGTAATATCAGTGTTATCGTAAGGCTCGCGATTAAAAATAATTAGTATTTTCATATTATCAATTTGTTTTGTAATTGTCTCTTACATAAAGGATTTTATTATTAATGCTGTGATTCTGTAGTTTATTTGGCGGCAAATTTACCGATTACCGATTATCGCCCTACTGACTACCAACTACTGTCCCCTTGGTCCTTTGTATTTGTGTAGTAGGTGTTTTCTAAAATCTTTATCGGCTTGATATAGCTTTGCTACTTTTTGTATTGGTAGTATCTTTTTATATTTTTGGTGATATTCATCTTCAAGCATAGCTTTTTCTTGATTTAGTTCCACCATTCTGTCTAATTTTATTGTTAGGTCTTTCTCGCTAATTATTTCGCAATTTGCTCTTATGTCTCGATGAATTAACCTTTCTTCATTAAATAAAGTACTTATTTTATCATTAAATTCGTTATAAACGGGCCAAAATTGTTGAGCTTCATCAACTGTCAGATTAACTTTTTCTGTGATAAAAGCTACTTTTTCAGCTTGAATCTTTTCATCATCAATTGCCATTGCTTTGTGTTGATACCCTTTGCCTTGCGAAAATCCTATAAGGCTGATGCTACTTAATATTATTGTTAGTGTTATTAGTTTAATGTTTTTCATAATTTTTATTTATTCGTAAAGTAACTCATATTCAATATAATATTGGCTTAAATACTCCTCAATTTCTTCGTCTTTTATGTTGCTGGCTGCATATAATTCTTCTGTATCGTTAAGATATTCGTAAAATACCATATCGTCAGCATATAGTTCATACAATAAATCGCTATTTTCGACATTTGCAATATTTTCGATATTAGGTGTTAGTAGTGGTTTTGGATCCACAAAAGTATGCAGCCCGAATTTTATTACTGTTGCTAATAAAACTAAAGAGGCAGCCATATAGATATATGGTTTGAAAATTTGAAAAAGCGAACTGTTTTTTTGTTGAACATCGTTTTCGATTTTTTCTTTTATTTCGTTGTTCAATGTATTAAAATAGCCAACAGGCGTTTTAAAATTATTTTCTTTTTTTATGTCGTTTAAGTTTTTCATAATCAATCTATTGTATGACAATATAATTGTTAAAAGGTTTAATCTTCATTTATATATATTTCAATTTTTTTTACTGCGTGATGATATGATGCTTTTAATCCTCCCTCCGATGTCTTTAATATTTCTGATATTTCGCTGTATTTTAAGTCATCATAATATTTCATATTGAAAACTAATCTTTGTTTAGTTGGCAATTTAAGTATCGCTTTTTGCAATGATTTTTGTAATTCGTCTCCATCAAAGTAGGAGTGAGCTTCAATTTTATCTGCAAGAGTATCTTCGAGACTTAATGCCGAAAAAGTAAACATTCGTTTTTTTCGATCGAGAAAATTAAGGCAAGTATTTGTTGCAATGCGATATAACCAAGTGTAAATAGACGCATCAAAACGAAACTTGTCGAGATTTGTATATGCTTTAACAAAACTGTCTTGTACAAGATCGTTTGCGTCTTCGTGGTCGATTACCATTCTACGAATATGATAATATAGCTGTTGGCTGTATTTATTGACGATTTCGTTAAACGCTTCGTTTCTTGTTTCCAAATTACGAAGTTTATCGATTATTACTTTATCGTCATTTTTTTTCATTTTATTATTTTCTGCTAATAGCTTTTTCGGCAGCTTTTACAATATTTTCGGTTGTAAGTCCGTATTTATCCATTAGTTCATCAGGTTTTCCACTTTCGCCAAATGTGTCCATAACTGCAACTGCTTCCATTGGTACAGGAGAGTTAAGAGCCACACATTGTGCTACGGTGTCAAAAAGTCCTCCATTAAGCATGTGTTCTTCGGCAGTTACCATAGCTTTAGTTTTATTTACAGACTTTAAGACAGCTTGGGCATCAAAAGGTTTAATTGTGTGGATATTAAATAAATCTGCTTTGATACCTTTTTTTGCTAAAATTTCGCAAGCTTCGATTGCTTTCCAAACCAGATGTCCAGTGGCAAGAATAGTAATGTCATTACCTTCATACAACTGTTCTGCTTTGCCAATTTCGAATTTTTGATTTGGATCTGTAAAGTTTGGAACAGCTGGTCTTCCGAAACGGAGGTAAACTGGTCCGTTATGCTCTGCAATTGCCATTGTTGCAGCTTTGGTTTGATTATAATCACAGGTGCAAATAACTGTCATATTTGGCAACATTTTCATTAAACCTATGTCTTCTAATATTTGATGTGTAGCTCCGTCTTCGCCGAGAGTTAGCCCAGCATGAGAAGCACATATTTTAACATTTTTGTTTGAGTAAGCAACACTTTGACGTACTTGATCATATACTCTACCAGTTGCAAAAACAGCGAAAGTTCCTGCAAAAGGAATTTTTCCACCTATTGTTAAACCTGCGGCAGTTCCTATCATATTTGCCTCGGCTATACCTGCCTGAAAAAACCTTTCGGGAAACTCTTTTTCAAAAGCATTCATTTTTAAAGACCCTGTAAGATCGGCACATAAAGCAACAATGTCTTTGTTTTTTTTAGCTGCTTCGTACAGCCCTGCTCCAAAACCTGAGCGTGTGTCTTTTTTTTCGGTATAAGTGTATTTCATTTGTTTATAATTTTTAATGATTTTTTAAAGATTTTCGATTATAAAGTCGCCAGATTTTACTCTGAATTTTGATTCGCCAGTGTTAATTGACTTGTGTTTATGTTTTTCTCTGTAAACGATTCTGTAATAACCAGGTTGTAGTCTAAATTTATAGTGAGTTTGCCCAGGTTTAAAATCGTAGAGATTTGTCAAAATATCTCCATGCTCATGTAATAATGTTCCGTACGAAGGAGATTTAAAGTTGATGATAACTTCGCCTGGGTCTGCTATAATAATATGATTATATCCGTTTTGTTCGATGTTTACTGCATCAAAATACAGACGTGGCATTGTTAAAACTTCGATATTATAAAGCCCTGTAATTAGTTTTTGACGTTTATCGGCATCTAAAATATAAAGAGTTTCGGGAATTCCAGCATTACGAACTATGCACTTTATTTGTGAATTAATAGAAGTATCTCCCAAAATATCCACAAAAAGTACTCCTTGAGGTGCAGGTACATTAATTATATTATGCACTCCTTCTTTTAATCTGATACTGTCTTTATATCTTGCAGGGATAGTATGAACTTTTAGATCGTACACAGATAGTAAATCAAGATAAACTGTGTCAGGTTTGCCTTCCGTATTCATTGTGTGCATATATGTGTAGCGGATATCTCCAGATAAGTTATCGTGAAACGACATTACTGCATTTGTTTCTAATGGTTTCCCATTTGTATCAAGCAGATTAACTGTTATGCTTGTTAAATTTGTAACTTGTGCAACAATAGTATTGATTGCTTGTTTAAATTCTTGTGCGTTTCCAGCATTAAAATAATTTCCCATGCAGTCCAGCACATCTGTTAGTTCTACTTTAATATCAACGCCAATTATGTATGGTTTTAGCACTACTCCCTTTTTTTGAAGTGCGAGACTAACCTCACAAGGGTCGCCGTGGCACATTTCAATTCCGTCAGTTATTAAAATGATGATATTACGGCAATCGTTACATGGTGGAAAATCGGCTTCGGATTGTCCTAACGAATAAGCTATTGGAGTTGTACCTTTTGGAACAATTGAGTTTAGCTTATCTCGCATTAGTCCGATAGTGTTTTCTCCAAAAGCGACTTCTAATTTTGAATCAAGACAATCGGGTGGGGGTACTGGACTTTGATGGCCATAAACTCTTAAAGCAAGTTCCATGTTTTCTTGACCTTGAATCATTTCAAGTGAATCTAAGAGTTCGAACATTAGTTCTTTTGCTTTATTAAATTTTTGGTCTCCTTCCCATCTTTCCATCATGCTTGTTGATGCGTCAAAAATAAAAAGTATTCGAGTGAGAGGTTTTTGTGGCTCCTCATAGTTTTTTATTTGAGCATTTGCAATTAAGCAAGTTGTTAGAATTACAAATATTGATATTATTTTTTTCAAGATATATTATTTTAATAATCGCCCAATGTTTCTTCAAGTTGCGAAAGAGCGTTTTTTAATTGTTCATCACTTGGTGGAATCCCGTGCCATTTGTGGCTGCCCATCATAAAGTCAACACCATTTCCCATTTCTGTTTTCATAACGATAAGAATGGGTTTTTTATTTCCTGTTTTTGCTTTAGCTCGGCTAATTGTATCAAGAATATCTGCTATAATATTTCCGTTACATTCCATTACTTCCCATCCAAAAGATTTCCATTTATCACAAACTGCGTGCATTCCCAACACGTCAAAAGTTGTGCCGTCAATTTGTTGTCCGTTAAGATCAATAAAAGCGATTAGGTTATCAATTTTTCTTGCATTTGCAAAAAGAGCTGCTTCCCAAATCTGTCCTTCTTGGATTTCGCCGTCTCCCATAAGGCAATAAACGGTTTTGTCGTCATTGTTTAGTTTTTTTGCCAATGCGGCACCAGATGCAGCCGATAATCCTTGCCCAAGTGAGCCTGATGCAATTCTGATTCCTTCTAAGTTTTCTGCGGTAGCTGGGTGTCCTTGTAATCGTGAGTCTATTGCTCTAAAACTTGCTAATTCTTTGACTGGAAAGTAACCACTGCGTGCCAACACCGAATACCACGCCGCTGATACATGTCCGATAGATAGGAAAAACAAGTCCTGATTTTTACCGTCCATATCAAAGTCTTTGGGCGAATGCTCCATTATTTCAAAATACAAGCTAACTAACAAATCTGTAACACCAAGCGATCCACCAGGATGCCCCGATTGTTTTGCATGTATCATTCTAAGTAAATCGCGTCTAACTTGCGAAGCGATTTGTTCAAGTTTTTCTATTTTTTCCATTTTCTATTTTTTTTATATTACAAAAATATAAATTTATGTGTAAACTCTATCAAATAATGCAATATACTTGTTGAAGAGTTTATAAATAGTTGGGTTTTGTGTAGTTCATGGTTCTTTGTTCTTTGTGTGCAAAGTTTTCCGTTCATGATTTTTGTTTTGCTTTTAATTTGGAGATGTAAAATATAAGTAACCCGTATTATTCATGCGCAACAATTATAAGTTAATAAAATTTGCATTTGACA
>CAYNKH010000177.1:0-6054 GCA_964397745.1 uncultured Bacteroidales bacterium
ATTTTTAATTGTTTATGTCCCTTCGACAAAAGCTCAGGGCATCGCCTCTGGGCAACATACATATCTTGGAGACTTTTTTTAATGACATATATGCCCAAGAGGGCAAATATGTTATGCCACTTTGATATCAAAACGACCGAGATAAATTTAAAATATTAGTTTGTTTTACAATCTTTAAATTTTCAGCATAGCACCAGATACATTTAAAATCTTAAGTGAAGTAAAACGGAAAAAGATAAAGAATTTATTGGGTGTTTTGGTGCAATTTTAGTATTATAGCCCGTAAGGGCTTTAATATCAGTAAAAAAACCAATCATACTCTAAACAATTTGTCCAGAGGCGATGCCCTGAGCTTTTGTCGAAGGGACATATACAATATTTTCCCATATTAATATTTTAAAAAGTATGCGTTTGCCCTGTGCAAAACAACAAACCTGTAATGCTTGACGATACTTGTTACTTTATAGGTTTTGACAAAATAGAATATGCTATTTACACATTAATCCTTCTAAATTCTGACAAGACGGAAGATTTTTTGAAATCTATCACATTTTATGATGCAAAGCGAGTTTTTACCAAAGACATTTTAATGCGTTTAAATTTATTAGAACTTGCTATTAAAATTTCGCGAAAAGAAATAAAGAAACAAATAGATTTTATAAATGCTAAATACGATTTAGAAATTAAGCTTACAAAATGGGATAGTTTTATTGACGAAATGAAACCGAAAAAAGAAAAACAATTAAAACTGTTTTAGTGATAAAAACCATAACAGCACACATATATAATACGGGCATATTGCAAATTTTAAGTAAATCGTTTCGAATTTGGCTACCCCCTTTTACGAGTTCATAAACTTGCAAAAATGCTGTTTAAACCTGACCCAAGAGTATAAAATGGAATGTTATAGAGCGATATAAAAAGCGGCTTTTTTGTGATTGCAAACAAGTTTTTATGCAAAACAACAACAATATTCAAAATAACAAAAAAAATGATTAAATTTGTACATTACAACATAAAAAAATAGAATGAAAGAAAAACTGACCATAGCAAAACTAAAAGCAGAAGCAAAAGCTTTTTGTCTCGCAGAATCAAAAGTCAGAAACCAGTCGCTTTTTGGAATAACAGACGGGAAAGCTGTGGGGACACATATTGAGCATAAGTTTCAAGAACAATTAAACGCCAAATATAAAACAACAATTGGCTTATCGGCAAGTGGAATAGATTTGCCAGCAGATAATATATTGACCGATATAAAAGTTACATCAATTAAACAACCTCAATCATCTTGTCCGTTCAGAGATGCAAAACAGAAAATCTTTGGACTTGGATATAATTTACTTATTTTTGTTTATGAGAAAAAAGATGACCCTATAACAAAAACTGCTATACTTGACTTTGTAAGTTGTTCATTTATTTCAAAAGAGCGAACCGCAGATTATACAACAACATATCGTTTGCGTGAAATGCTTAAAGATAGAGCTAATGAGGAAGATATAATAGCATATTTGAATGATAAAAACATTCCTGCTGATGAAATTACTTTAAATCAAATAGCAAAACAAATACTAAAACTTCCACCCAATCAAGGTTATTTAACTGTCTCAAACGCATTGCAATGGCGACTACAATATCAGCGTGTTGTAACGCTCAATAAAACCGTCTCAGGAATTAGTAAACTTATTGATAAGATTACAAAATAATGAACAGCTCAAAAAAACAAATACTATTGTGAGTAAAATATTTGAAGCAAATATTTCTTTTCAAGTTTGTGATTTTTTAAAGGGATTTTTAAAAAACATTTCATCTGTTGAAATTGCTAATCAAAAAATGTTCGATTCTTTTGGCATTCATACTTTCTTTGATAATAATAGTGATTTTAAAACCCTTATTGAGTCAATTTATTTATCAAATGCAAGTTCAGTTGCAGAGGCTGACCGAGCAGAATATGGAGATTTCCAGACTAACAAAGATTTAGCAGATAAACTTGCAAAATCTTTACTTTTAAAAAACATTTCGCCAGAAATTATTATTGAACCAACATGTGGGAAAGGGAATTTTATTATTGCTACATTGTCAAATTTTAAGACAATAAAAAAAATATTTGGTGTCGAAATTTACAAACCTTATGTCTGGGAAACTAAATTTAATATACTCAATTTTTTCCTTTCTAATCCTAATATTCAAAAACCAGAAATCTCAATCCTTCATAGTAGTGTTTTCAACATTGATTTTAAAAATATATCTAAACAATATAAAACTGAAGAATTGCTAATAATCGGCAATCCGCCCTGGGTAACAAACTCTGAGTTAGGTAGTTTAAACTCAACAAATTTGCCAAAAAAATCAAACTTCAAAAATCAAAATGGATTAGACGCAATGACAGGAAAGGGTAATTTTGATATTGCTGAATGTATTACATTAACGCTTTTTGATGCGTTTCAATCGCATAAAGGACATTTAGCATTATTAGTAAAAAACTCTGTCATTAAAAATATTGTTTTTGAACAAAAAAGAAAACAATATAAAATTAATGAAATCGAAAAACATTGTATTGATAGTAAAAAAGAATTTAATGTCTCAGTTGAAGCATCTTTATTGTCTTGTAAACTAAACTCAATCCCAAGCGATAAATGTTCTGAATTTGATTTTTATAGTTCAGAGAAAAAACTGACTTTTGGTTGGCTTAATTCCAAATTTGTTTCAAATATTTACAATTATAATGAGACAAAAAACATTGATGGACTTTGCCCATTTGAATGGCGACAAGGAATAAAGCATGATTGCTCAAATGTAATGGAATTAGAACGAAAAAACGGATATTTTACTAATAAATTATCAGAAACAATCACACTTGAAGAAGATTTAATATATGGATTTTTAAAAAGTTCGGATTTAAAAAATACAGTAATTAAGCAAACAAGAAAACACACAATCGTAACTCAAACAAAAGTTGGACAAGACACTTCATATATTCAACATTTATATCCAGCGACACATACTTATTTAAAGAAAAACATTTCATCTTTTCAAGCACGAAAATCAAGTATCTACAAAGGAAAACCTCCATTTTCTATATTTGGCATTGGGGATTATTCTTTTAAACCTTACAAAATTGCAATATCTGGACTGTATAAAACCTACCATTTTACCTTAGTATTACCTCAAAACAACAAACCTGTAATGCTTGACGATACTTGTTACTTTATAGGTTTTGACAAAATAGAATATGCTATTTACACATTAATCCTTCTAAATTCTGACAAGACGGAAGATTTTTTGAAATCTATCACATTTTATGATGCAAAGCGAGTTTTTACCAAAGACATTTTAATGCGTTTAAATTTATTAGAACTTGCTATTAAAATTTCGCGAAAAGAAATAAAGAAACAAATAGATTTTATAAATGCTAAATACGATTTAGAAATTAAGCTTACAAAATGGGATAGTTTTATTGACGAAATGAAACCGAAAAAAGAAAAACAATTAAAACTGTTTTAGTGATAAAAACCATAACAGCACACATATATAATACGGGCATATTGCAAATTTCAAGTAAATCGTTTCGAATTTGGCTACCCCCTTTTACGGGTTCATAAACTTGCAAAAATGCAGTTTAAACCTGATCCACGAGAATAATCAAAAAACTAAAACAAACTTATTAAGTAAAATATCCAGTGTGCTGATATTCCTGCAAAAATCCCACCTACTGTGTGCGAAAGAATAGCTTTCCCAGTTAGTTTTCTATATCCTAACGAATCAAGCATTGCAGTGTGAGTGCTTAAAAATCCACTCCAGCACATCCCCATAGCTGTAAATACTGCTATAGCATTTCCATCTATTAAACCAGCATTTTGGAATTTTGGAATCAAACCAAGTGCAGCACCAACAGCACCTAAAGATGTTATTGGAAAAGCAATTAACTCAGGATCCGTAAATCCAAATAACCATTCAAATATAAAATTAACTTTTCCGGCCAGATATGGTAATAAAGCAATTCCCTCATAAGCTGCCCCTGTGTATCCTTCGGGACTAGGTCCAAAAGTTAGCATCATTACGAATGTAGAAATTATTAACACACCAGGAATAATAGCAAGTCCTAAATCTACCCCCATTTTACCACCGTCGAGTATTGAATTTAATCCCCTTAAAAAGATACTGCCTTCGGATCTAAAAGAAATTTGCTGCTCGTCTCCGCCTATAACTTCTTCTGTTCCCAATTCGGGGTACTGTTTAATTGTAAATCTTTGCATTAGTCTTGTCGAAATAATACTACCAATAATAGCTCCAACTAAACCAATAACAGCAGCAAAGCCATAGCCTCTACCTGCCATAAAAATAATTACAACCAATCCCATACCAAAAGCTGTCCCAAAATTAGTGAGAGATATTAATTGGTATTTTTTAAAGTATTTATTAAAATGTTTTTCATTTGCAAGGCTAATAATTGCAGGATTGTCGGATAGAAATGTTAATAGTGCCCCCAATGCTGCAACTCCAGGCAAATTGAAAATTGGTTTCATTAATGGTTTCAGCAAAACTTCGAGCAAGCGGACTACCCCAAACTCGGTTAATAGTTTGCCCAAAGCTCCCGATAGTACTGTAATCGCCATAATATAAAAAACAGTGTCGATTAATAGACCGTAGGAGGTTTGCATAATTGTATTGAGCATATTTGGCAAACCCATTTTACTCCCAATAAACGTAAAAGTACCAAAGAATAAGATTAGGAATACACCAGCCTCTATTCTTCGCTTAGTTAGAAATTTAAATGATTTGTATCTCATAAACTGATATTATAATATAATTATTTGTTTAAAACATTCATTTGCCAGCGAACACCAATATTTAATGTATGATATTGCAATTGGTCGTTATTTGAAGCCCAAACAGCATGAATTCGCACATCTTTACTATCCTTTAGAGGGAAGTACTCCAATCCTGCACCATAAAATAAATACTCCGTTCCGGGCTTAACATAACGGTCATAAATAAACATAGCAGTAGGTTCTTGTGCCTTATTTTGATCATATCCTGCTTTTAAAAATAGTGTTATTTTGTTATTTACAGTATAATTCAAATGACTTATAACAGTATAATCCGCTAAAAAATCATTCTGGTGTTTTGAAAACCTGTTCATTAGGTCAAGCTCAATAGAAAAATTGTTTATGCTAATTTTGTTACCTAAAGCAATATAGTTAATGTAATGTCCTTTTTCATATTCTATTCTATTCAGAGAATAAATTGTATTGAAGCGGTTGAAATCCCCATACCATATTAAGTTATAGGCGTAAATCCCTTGCAATGCTTGTGTTGCGAATGGCGAATTTACAATTTGAAATCTGATATTGTGCTTATCACCCCTTGTTGTATAGTTTACCGTTCCTCCTATTTGGTAGCAAGTAACATTGTTCCAGAATGTTGACCATAGATATAAATCAATTGGGGCAGAATCATACTCAAAACCGCCTATGGCAATTACTTGTTTGCCACCAGAGACTGAGAAGTTCTTGTTTATTTTGTAATTGATATATAACCAATCTGTGGCGTTAAAAAAACTTTGGTATCCTAGTTTACTGCTTAAAATCATTCGTTGACGATATTTATAAGAGAATTTATCAGTAATTTCTCCTTCAAGAATGATATTTAAATATTTTCCATCAAAACTTGACAATGTGGACAAACTATCTTGCATTGGAATTTTTGCAGAAAAATCAAAACGAGTATCGAACTTTAATCGAAGGGTGGGGAATGTATCTTGTGATAGCAGCATGTGTGGTAAAAAAAGAAAAACCAATAATATTGCTGATGTAAATTTTCTCATCTTCCTCAATTCTAAGTGTCCAAAGTGCGGCGAAGATATATAATTAATAAACTCCAATACATTAAAATTAATGTCTATCATTATGCTTTAAAACACTAGATAATTTCTATATGTAATCACACTGGCAACTAGATGATTAGAGGTTTTATTCTGTATAAAGACGTTCAACATGAGAAACATCATGATTTAGAAGAAGATCAGAGATTAGTTTAAACCTGAGTTCGATATAA
>CAYNKH010000178.1:0-6029 GCA_964397745.1 uncultured Bacteroidales bacterium
ATTTGTGCATAAACATTAAAACATGCATAATAACATCATCCAACATTCTCTAAAACCACTTATAATAAGACATTACAACACATTTCAAAAATGCTCGTTTATATATTTGTAAATATACTAAGCACAAAGTAAAATGCAAAATAACTTGCAGTAAAATAATGAACATATTCATGAACGTGTTGTGCTAAACAAGTATTCAAACCAATATGACACCAAAACCCATAGAAATTTTAAAAAGTTAAATAATAGATGGCAGTGTAGTTTAATCGGTAATAATCGCTGGGTGCTAGGCACCGCTCATATTTCTATTTATTATCGCCTGCGTTTAGAAATCAACCAATTCATAATTTGTACTTCGCCCTCCAGACTTCTCTTGTTTAAGAATATTTTTATCAATTAAGTCTTTTATGTCTCTCAAAGCCGTATCTGGAGAACATTTTGTAATTTTTGCCCATTTTGAGGATTTCAATTTACCATCAAAACCATCAAAAAGTTTATTAAGCATCAATCTTTGTCTGCTGTTTAATATTGTTTCTTTATGATTGTCCCAAAACTCTGCTTTTAGAAGAACATTTTTTACAGTAGCGTCTGTATTTTCCAAAGCTCGATATAAACAATTTAAAAACCAAACAAGCCATTCTGTAATATCACCATCTGAGGATTGAACTCTTTGTAGAATTTCATAATAAACTTTTCTTTCGTATAAGATTTGATTTGATAGACTATAAAACCGTTGAGAGCCTTCTTCAGAATGAGCTAACATTAAATCTGAAATAGCTCTTGCAATACGACCATTGCCATCGTCAAATGGATGTATGATTATAAACCAAAAGTGCACAACTGCAGATTTTATTACCAAATCTAATTTAGTGTCATTGTTAAACCAGTTTAGAAATTCATTCATTTCATGTTGCACTTGATTGGGTGGTGGAGCTTGGTAATGCACCCTTTCTTTTCCGATAGGACCTGATACAACTTGCATATCACCGCTACGGTAACATGCAGTTTCAATTTTGCACATTCCACTTCTACCTGTTGGAAAAAGTGCTGCGTGCCAACCGAATAAGCGTTCATCATCTAGAGGTTGTAGATAGTTTTGAGTTGCATCAAGCATCATCTCAACAACACCATCAACATATCTGTCTGCATATACCATCCCTGCATATTCTAACCCTAATTTTCTGGCAATGGATGAACGTACTTGATCATAATTGAGTATTTCTCCTTCTATTTCGGAAGATTTTAGTACATCAAGAGTTAATGAAGAGAGCATTGTTTCTTCTTTCAAGGAAAAGCCTAATGCATTGATTTGTCCCAAGAGTTTTCCTTGCAAATGCCTTACCTTGCCCAGTATCACTTGAATTTCTTTCTCATCCCAAGTGAAATTAGGCCAATTTTTATATTGATAAATATATTTTACCATTTTAGTATCTGATTATGCGACAAATATACGAACTATTCTCCGCATATTTAATGAGATTGTGATATTTTTTCTCCGCACGTTACATTGGGCATAATGGTAATACACGTACAGTAAACTCATAAAATACTTCCCTAAAACTTCCCATAAGCATAAAATTACAACACTAAATATTTACCAATAATGCGCATTATTTATATTTATCGCAAAAACACTAAGTGCAATTTGAAATAAAAAGCAATTTGTAGTAAAATAATGAACATATTTGTGAACGTGTTGTGCTAAACAAGTACTTATACCAATATGACACCAAAACGCTCTCGCTCACTCTGATTTATAATCCAAGTGTTAGGCTATTGCACGAAGCTATAACTTTTTAAACACTTGAAAACCATTCAGTATTTATATTGTTCATCTTACTGTAATAAATTGTTGAGGTTCCACAATAACTCTCGCCGACTTAACTCCCATATTAAATATCATTTCGACCTCCGCTCACAACACTCGAATTGCAGTATCCTAGTGAACGGCAAAACTCCCGACCATACCTCTATCATTCAGACAGTTACCTCTATTTATTTGCAAAAAAGAATTGTGGTATTTGCATTTTAAAATTGCGAATCGGAAAATAACAGATTTAAAAGTCTATAAAATAATTTATAAAGAGCGACAATCGCAATTACCAAAAATCAACTCTTTTCTGGTTTTGCAACAAACCTATTTATAATTACAGAGATTAATGAGTCGCCAGTTACGTTTACTGTTGTTCTAAGCATGTCTAAGGGTCGGTCAACAGCAAAAATAAGAGCCAAACCTTCGGCTGGAATATTAACAGAGGCAAGTACAATTAAAAGCATAATCATTCCTGCACCAGGAACTGCTGCCGAACCAATCGAAGCAAGAGTTGCAGTCAATACAACTGTTAGCATATCGTTAAAGCTTAAATCTATACCAAATACTTGTGCAATAAAAACTACTGCTACTGCCTGATACAAGCTCGTGCCATCCATATTTATTGTAGCTCCAATTGGCAAAACAAAACTACTAACTTCCTCATCAACACCGAGATTTTCTTCTACACATTTTTTGGTAGCTGGCAATGTTGCTGCACTTGAACTTGTGCTAAATGCTAAAAGTTGAGCTGGAAAAACACCTTTTAAAAACTTAAAATAAGGAACCTTGGTCAATATTGCTGCAAATGTTGGATAAATAACTACTCCCACTAACAACAATCCCGCAATAACGACTAAAGCATACATTCCCAATGCACCAAAAAGGGCAAGCGAATCTTCGGGATTTTCTCCAGCAATATCAGTAATTACCGATGCTAATAATGCAAAAACTCCTATTGGAGCAAAATTCATAATTATTTCTATTATCCTAAGTACTATATCATTAAGTGAATTTACGACTTTACGTACAGCTTTTGTTTTATTGGGAGGAAGCGAAATAATTGCAAATCCAAAAAGAATAGCAAAGAAAATTATCTGAAGCATCATTGCATTATCTGTAGCAGACAAAAATATATTTTCAGGAACAATATCTACAAAAAACTGAAGAGGACTATCATCCTTAGAAGATGCCACCACGTTTTGACCTTCCGAAATAGTTTCAGAATATTTTTCAAACAATACTTCCTGTTGATCTTCAGGAAAATACTTACCTGGCTTTATCAAATATGCCAAACTAAGACCTATCGAAATAGCAATCACAGTTGTAAGCATATAGAGTGCTATTGTACTAAATCCCATCTTCGACAAACTTGAGATATCTTTTAAATCGGATATACCTTTAATCAAACTAACGAGTATTAAAGGAATAGCAATAAGTTTAAGAAGCTTAATAAAAATTGTTCCAAACGGCGATATCCAATCGCTTGTAAACTTAACCAAACCAGTATTAATAGCGATTAGGCCAAAAACCACACCTAACAACATCCCAATAAGGATTTTAACTGACAACGGGATTTTTTTTAGTTTTAACTTCATGTGGCCAAAACTAATTATTTTGTTTAGTATCAACAAATTTAATTTTCAAATTTAATATTGCAACAACATCCAAACAATTACTTTGGTTTAATACTTTTTGTTATTTTTGTTCGTTAATAGTTTTTATGAAGATTTCGGTTATTATAGTAAATTATAATGTTAAGCATTTTCTTGAACAATGTTTAAACTCTGTATTGGCATCTGCAAGGCATTGCGAAACTGAGATATATGTTGTTGATAACAACTCTGTAGATGGCTCATGTTCAATGGTTAAGGAGAAATTCCCCGAAGTACATTTAATCGAAAACAAAAAGAATTACGGTTTTTCTTATGCAAATAATCAGGCAATAAAAATTTCAAAAGGAGAATATGTACTGCTGCTAAATCCTGATACTGTAATTGAAGAAAAAACTTTACAAAAAGTGTGTAACTTCATGGACTCTCATCCAGATGCAGGTGGATTGGGCGTTAAAATGATTGACGGCAAAGGTCGTTTTTTACCTGAATCTAAGCGTGGTTTACCAACACCCGAAGTGGCTTTTTATAAGATTTTTGGTGTGTCAAAATTATTCCCTAAATCCAAAAAGTTTGGCAAATATCATCTAACATATTTAGATAAAGAAGAAACTCATGTTGTTGATGTGCTTTCGGGAGCATTTATGCTGCTTCGCAAAGAATGCCTTGATAAAACTGGATTGCTTGACGAAAACTTCTTTATGTATGGCGAAGATATCGACATGTCCTACAGAATAAGCCTCGCAGGTTATAAAAACTATTATTATCCTGAAACAACAATTATTCACTATAAAGGAGAAAGTACAAAAAAAGGAAGCATTAATTACGTGTTAGTGTTTTATAATGCGATGATAATATTTGCAAAAAAACACTTTTCGAAAAGACATGCCGGAACTTTTAGTGCATTAATAAATATTGCGATATATATTCGTGCTGCAATGGCAATAGCATATCGTTTTATTCGTAGCATAATAACTCCCATAATAGATGCTTTAGTAATTATTGCCGGATTTTTGGTTATTGCTCCTATATGGTCTAATCATATTTTTGGAAGCCAAGACGCTTATCCTGAGGATTTATTTATTTATGCAGTTTTGGCTTATGCTTTAATATGGATATTATCTCTACTATTTCTTGGAGGATATGACAAGCCCGTAAAAACAAAAAATATTTTTAAAGGTATTGCCGCAGGTGCAATTATTATACTCGTACTCTACTCTCTATTACCTGCCGAATTTAGATTTTCAAGAGCTTTAATACTATTAGGTGCTGGCTGGACAACAATAGTTTTACCATTAACAAGGTTTTTACTCCACTTTACTGGACGCACTATTTTTAAAATGAATATGCCAGGCAAAAAACTTATTGCAATCGTAGGTAATAAACAAGAAAGCTCCAAACTTGTAAATTTATTAAATAATAATAATCCAAAAATTAAAATAAGTGCCTTCGTAAATCCAATTAACACAGGCTCCGACAAATATTTTGCTGGCACAATTGACCAACTTGATGAAATTGTTAGAATTAAAAAAATTGACGAGATAATATTCTGTGCAAAAAGCCTGCAATCCCAACAGATAATTAGCACAATGTTAAAACTCAATAATGTAAAATTAGATTATAAAATTGCCAGCCCAGACGGAATATCTGTTATAGGCAGCAACTCGATAAATACAACTGGAGAACTTTATAATATAGACATCAATAGCATCGTAAAACCAGAAAACCTAAGAAATAAAAGAATGTTGGATTTTATTATCGCTCTTATCTTTATCATTTTACTACCTATTTTGATAATATTCGTTCCCAAACGTGGAAAAATGATAAAAAACCTATTCTCAATTCTTTTTGGCGGCAAATCGTTTGTTACGTACTGCTCTGACAAGAATGCCGACACAAGCCTTTTACCAAAAATTAAAAACGGAGTTTTTACTCCCGCAAGTATAATTTTGCAAGATAATACCTCAACAGAACTCATCGAAAGATTAAATATGATGTATGCAAAAGACTACAAAATAATACAAGATATTAACATTATTTTTAAATCATGGCGAAAACTTGGACAGAATTAGAAGCGGAAACAATAAGACTTAGAAAACCAGAGCCCGAAGATCTTGAGTTTTTATATTCTATCGAAAACAATTCTGATTTTTGGTTTGTGAGCGATACAAAATCTCCTTTTTCAAAATGGCAACTTAAGCAGCATATTGTAAATACAGTTTATGATATCTACACTAACAAGGAGCTGCGTCTGATTATCGAAGACAAAAAAACAAAAAAAGCTGTTGGATTGGTTGATTTATTTGAATTTGAGCCTTTTCATAAGCGAGTAGGAATTGGAATTATGATTAATGCAGAAGACAGAAATCAAGGATTAGCTTCTGAAAGTATAAAAACAATAATCAACTACTGCTTTAACATTCTGGAAATCAATCAAATATGGTGCAATATCGATGCCGAAAACCATGAAAGCATAAAACTATTTGAAAAACTCGGTTTTACACTTTCTGGCGTACTAAAGCAATGGAAAATCCAAAAATCAAAATATAAAGATGTGTTGTTTTATCAACTGTTGAATAGTGATTTATAAAATATTGAGGAAGACC
>CAYNKH010000179.1:0-5999 GCA_964397745.1 uncultured Bacteroidales bacterium
CAAATGGTAATATTCTTACGGGTGGGGATACATGGGTTACCCATAGTAATAACACCCGATGGTATCTTCTCGAAACCGACACCGCGGGTAATATAATATGGGAACGAACTTTTGGACGAAGTAATTATAATAATGGTCATGTCCAGGGTATAATCGAAACAGCCGATTCCAATTACCTTGCCTGTGGTTCATATCCTGTTGCTCGCTATGGCGGTGGTGGTGGCGAATATCTATGGGAATCCTCTTCTAGTACTGCAATAATTTCTGACATAGAAAGTGCAAACCCAACTGTAGTAATAGATGAAATAACAACATTTACTGTTTCTGGCTGGAGTGAATTCGATTGTAAAAGTTTTACAACAATAACCGTCAATGCTCTTGAAAATCCTACTCCAATATTATTAGTTGAGAATAATCCTGTTTGTATTGATGATGATCTTATTATTGATTTATTAAATGAGGATTTTAATACTTATGCATGGGCTGGACCAAATGGATATACCAATACTACACCAGACGTGTTAATTAATAATGTTACCGAGGCAAATGCAGGAACATATACAGTGACAGTTGAATATTCCAATGGTTGTACTAATTCTGCAGAGGTTAATATTGAAACACATAGTTTTGTAGCTCATGCTGGTAATCACTCACATTGTGTTGGGGATGAGCTTGTTTTATTTGCAAGACCTAGTGGGTTGGTTTCGTATCATTGGGAAGGACCTAATGGGTATAATGCAACTTATGATGTTTATGAGCATCATATTCCTAATGCAAGTCTTGATATGTCGGGTACATATTATGTAACTATTACTGACCAATATGGATGTACAGCAAGTTCTCAAACAACTGTAATAATTAATGAAAACCCAATAGTTAATCTTGGAGATGATATACAAATTTGTTATTCTCAATCAATACAGCTTGGTGCAAATCTTACAATTAGTGGAGGTACTCCTACTTACAGTTATGAATGGGCACCAAATGACGAACAGCTATCTGATCATCAAGTCGCAAATCCAATAGCAACACCTCTTTCAACAACATTATATACTTTGACGGTTTCGGATTTACATAGCTGTTCTGGAACTGATGAAATACTCATTACTGTTGATCAGATTGTTGATCTATCTGCCTCATATAATGCCCCTGTTTGCCAATACGATGAGTTACAATTGTTTGCCCAACCTGACGGATTAGGATATTCATGGCAGGGTCCTTACGGATTTACAAGTACAGAACAAAACCCTATTGTAACTACAAGTGCTAATCTTTATAACAGTGGCACCTATACTTTAACTGCAACAAATCTAAATGAGTGTAGCAGTAGTGTAAATATAGAAGTAGAAATAAATCCACTTCCTGCTGTATTTACAGGACCGGATCAGATAATTTGTGAAGGAACAAATTTAACATTGGAAGGAGGTATTGATGAATTAGCTGAATATCATTGGACAGGACCAAATGGATTTGAGAGTTTTGAACAAAACCCAACAGTAAGTTCTACTGCTACAACAAATATGCAAGGTATTTACACTTTAATTGCGAGTAATGAATTTGGATGTACTGCTTCTGCAAGTACTAGTATAAATATCTTACCAATACCTCAGTCTGCATCATTTGATTTGCCACCATGTATCTATATTAATAATCCTTATCAGTTTATTAATCTTGGCAATAATGATGCAAGTTTTGATTATACATGGAACTTTGGAGATGGGATTGTCTCAAATGAAGCTGCTCCTGTTTATGATTTCCAAAACGAAGGATATCATTGTTTAAGTTTAACAGTTGAAAACCAATGTGGAATTTCAACTTACTCAACAGAACCTTTGTTCTTGTATCCAAATGAATGTGCTTGTATTACTGACTATAATATAGTATCTATTCCTATAACTGGAAGTAATGAATATTGGAATTCGGCGTATAGCACAGTTAAAAAAGATATCATCATCGAATCTGGAGCAAAACTTACCGTAACAAATCAGACCATTGAATTTGGTCCAGAAGGAAGAATAATTGTAAAACAGGGAGGAGAATTAATTATTACACATTCTTCAACTTTAAGGGGATTAGAATCCTGCGAAAATATGTGGCAAGGTGTTGAAGTTTGGGGTGACCACATGAGCGAGTCTAATGATCCAATTCAAGGACATGTTGAAATCTATGAAGGAAGTAACACAATTAGGGATGCTCATATTGGAATTTTGGCTGGAGCCAGAAATATGGATAATATTTGTAATATGAATTTATTGTTGGCTTTTAATTCTGATTATTCAGGCGGATTTATTTTTAATAAAGAAAAATTAAACTTTATCAATAATGGTATTGGCATAAAATTGTTAAAAAAACATCCCGGATATGAGGGTACAGGTTCATACGTAGGTTATCAAACCATGCATTTCTTTACAGAAACAGGTGGTTTTTTAATTGATAATAATTATAACTCTGTATCTGGGACTAATCCTTATCCAAACAGACATAATCCATGGGCTGGAAAAGCCAACAACTTGCAAAGAACCGATGTCGGTATTTGGATGGAAGGGGTAAAGCTTCAAAAATTGATCACAAGTACGTTTAATAACGTACAATTTGGCATTTTGTCGTATAATGCATGGTTGGAACTTTACACTTCAGAGTTCAATAATGCTGTTTATGGTATTAGAATAGAAAACACAAATACCAGCCTTAACGTTGGTTACATAATTAACGGTTGCAAATTTACAAACATTATTGGCACTGGTGATGACTATTTTGAAGACTATTCAAGTGCAGGTATATATATTAACAGTAGCTTAAATGCCAAGATTCATGGAAATATTTTTGGAGAACAGTACTCTCAACAGAGTCAAAACAACTTTGGAATATTCACTTTCAATTCACTTTCGATGAATATTTACCAAAATAAGTTCGAAGGCATGAAAAAAGGAATATTTATTGGCAACCTGATTTTTGGTGTAGTTGGTCCATTTGGTATCTGGCAACCTGTAACCGACCTCCCGACTAATAAAATTGGTGCTGGGCTTTCTAGTTATTATGATATTTCGGGACTACCAGACTGGGGAGGAAATACTTTCATAAAGTGCAATACCAGTATTTATACATTTGCAACAAATAACAATCTCGTGCTGAAATGTAATAATTGTCAAAACGATGACTTAAATCCGGGTGCATTTTATGTAAACTTCCAAAACGAAGGAATGATGGCAAATATTGGTGCGCCTCCGCTACAGTATAACATTTTTAGTCTAAATCTTAAACGACCTGCAGGGAATGAGTTTATGCCAGATTATCAAGCAGCCCAAGGGTTTTATAAAACGATTATGACTAACAATGAGTATGAGTATTATGCTCATCAGGGGCCATCAAGAGTTATTCCTACTTCCCACACTGATAGTGAAATTGATATGGAAAACGAATACCATATACATACCTCCACATATCAGAAGCCTGAAAATAGTATTGCCTGTTCTCCTCTATTCCAAATACCAATACCAATACCAATAATTGAAATCAATCCTCTTACTGGGGCTAAAAACTATCCATATAGTCAACTTGACAGTTTAAAAAACCAAATTGATAGTTTGTTATTTATTAAAGAAGAGCTAATTTTAAATCTCGATAATGGTATAACCCAAGAATTATTAAATGATATCTATGGCAATACAAATCAGGGCAAACTCAAAAACAAGCTTATATCATGTTCTCCTTTATCCGATACTGTCCTCTATGCCTTAATGTCTGAATATCCCCTTTCGCATGGTAATTTTAAGAATGTAATGACTATAAATTTACCTGTGAGTACAAATCTGACTTCTTTATTTTCTGGTGTTATGAATCAAATTCCTACAGGCATTTCAAAACAACTTATTCCACTACAAGGAGTGAATTTCAATTATCCAAATATCACTTCAACCAATAGGGAAATAGAACATTTGAAACTTGAAAGAGGATATGTTTTAAATCAACTTCTGAATCATCTTACCGATAGCCTGAATAATAGAAGAGACGATGCTTTATTGCTGCTTGAACTTGAAGGAACAGACTGGGCAAAAGCAACTCTAGTTGCGTCATATATCGCAGACGGAGAATATGATATTGCTAGAGAGAAACTATCGCAAATACAATCAAATGATCCAATAGCACAAGACTATATTGATTATCAAAATATGATGCTTGATATTTACGAAGATAATAGAACAATCTATCAAATGGACAGTTCTGAGATAGCTTTTATTCGTGCTTTGGCTTATAAATGTCCTGCAGGAATAGCTTCAACAAATGCGCAAGCTATTTTATCTTTATTATATCGAGAAAATGTGCCAATCTGTCCAATGATGGTAGGGACAAGAAGTATTAGTGACAATAGTAATAATATTATATTTGATGATAGGTATAAAAAACCTATTCACGAGATTACTCTTGGGGATAATTATCCTGACCCTGCAAGCGATTATACAATTATTCCTTACTATTTGCCTGAAGAAACTAATGGTATTCTGGGAATTTATGATGCCATGGGTAAAATTGTTACTGTATTTACTCTGCATCAAGGCGATAATCAATTAAATATTGATACAAAAGGTTTGCAACCCGGAATTTACACATATACTTTAGTCACAAAAGAATATGAAACGATGAGTAAAAAGTTCATTATTTACAGATAATCTTTAGCATAGGGAAGCCTTATAAATATTTTTAGGGCTTCCTTTAAAATTTTTGTCATAAAAGAATCGAATTTTGATAATAATTACTTAAATTAGCTTAATAATAATTATAAATGAACTTTATGTTAAAATCAAAATATTTGATACCTGTTGTTTTCGTGATATTTCTTATAAAACCGGCACATTCACAGTCCTGGCACACTTATTTTGGGGATACAATCTGGGATGGGAATTGCTCAGTTGGGGGTGTTCATATTGATGGAAATTCTTTTATAATAGGCGGAGCATTTCGAAGAATTGGTGGTGATTCCATTACGGCAATGGCAAGGTGGAATGATTACCAATGGTCAGGATTTGATCTTTCCCCAGAAACAAGCGGATCTCCTACTTGTTTTGCAGAGTATAAAAATAAGTTATATACTGGTGCTCAATATACTTGGCTACCAAATGGGGTGCTTTTGGGGAATTTTGCAATCTGGGATGGCATACAATGGCTACCAGCAAATCCACCAATAGGTGGAGGTATTATTAGCTTAAAAGTAATAAATGATAGCTTATTTGCATTAGGGAGTTGTGAGTTCGGAGCCAAAGTATTGGTTTCTGATGGTAATTCATGGCAATATTTGGAAAATATAGAAGCAAATTATGCAGCTAGTATTATTGAATATAATGGAGAATTGCTTGTTGGAACAAATTACGGTTTATGGAAAAGAGTTGGATATGACACTTGGCAACAATTTCCCGGCACACCTCAAGGCTGGGTTAATGCAATGCTTGTGGATAGCGTTAATAATTTTTTATACACAGGTGGATCGTTTTATCACGTGGGAGATACAATTGAATCTCACTGCATTGCCAAATACGACGGTTTTCAATGGTATCCTATGCAAAAAGGCGTTATGGGAGATGTTTGGCGAGGTGTCATGGAAATGTATCGCGGGGATTTATATTTTGGTGGATTTTCTGATGCAACGGCGCTAGATACAACCCTAATAAACTACGTTGCAAAGTGGGATGGAGAAAGCATTCATTCAGTTGGTGGTGGAACATCGGGAACAGTATGGGGGTTAAAGGTTTTTCAGGATACACTAATAGTAGTGGGCAATTTTTCTAATGTAAATGTTTTAAATGGAAACTCAATACACAGCCAAGGAATGGCAAAGTGGTATATGCCTCCAGCAAACGATTGCAGGTATTTGCAGCCGGTTTTACATGCTTGGCAAGATGAGTGGGTGTCGGAAGATGAATTTTATTTGATAAACGGAGAAGCAGTTGTAAATTTCTACAACAATAATGCTTATGTTGATTCGTGGGAGTGGGATTTTGGCGATG
>CAYNKH010000180.1:0-5981 GCA_964397745.1 uncultured Bacteroidales bacterium
AAATATTTTATATGTTTTTAGACCCAATATTTTTATTTTCTTTAAATAAATTTATTCTACTCAGAGCTGAATTTTTCTTTTCCGAAATAATAATATCCACTAAAAGCAGTATAAGAGCTAAAAGAGCAAGATATTGAAACTGGTCTGCATATTCGGAATAATTTTGTTTAAGCACCTCTCCTTTTTGGAGTTTTCCTATTTCATTAATAATTTTATCAGAGGCATGGGCAGAATTACCAGCTCTCACATAAACGCCACCAGTTTCGTCAGCAACAGAGATTAAAGTTTGTTCGTCCAAAACGCTCATAACCACATTGCCGTCTCTGTCTTTCATAAATCCGCCACCTCTTTTCTTAGGTATTGGAGCACCGCCTGGCAATCCCATTCCAACTGTATAGATACTAATATTTTTCTCTTTAAGTGTTTTCGCAATCTCTACAGCGTTATCTTCGTGATTTTCGCCATCAGTAATAAGTAAAATAATTTTCGATATTTCATCATCTTTGGTAAACGATTTAGCAGCTAAGTCAATAGCCTTTCCAATTGCAGTACCTTGAACAGGCATCATGTCGGTATCAATTGTGGACAAAAATAATCTTGCAGATCGAACATCATCAGTAATTGGCATTTGCACAAAAGCATCGCCTGCAAACACTATCAGTCCCAGTTTATCATTTTCAAGTTTACTAACTATTCTTTCGATAAACTTACGTGAATTTTCAAGTCTGTTTGGTTTAATATCTTGTGCCAACATAGAATTAGAAACATCTAAGGCAACGATAATCTCAACTCCTTGTCGAGTAACGTCATCAAGTTTAGACCCAAATTGTGGTCGTGCAAGTGCTAGCGACACTGCTACAATAGCCATGCAAACAAGTACAAGTTTCCATATTCGTCTAATAATACTGGTTTCGGGAATTAACATATTTACCAAATTATGGTCTCCGATTTTTTTAATACGTTTTCGACGAATATATTCGGCAAGCAAAAACAAGACCACTACTATTGCAGTACTTGCTATTAGCCATAAATATTGTGGTTCCTGAAATCTAAACATATCTTAAAATGTGTTTTTTAATATTGTATATTTTAATAATTGTTCAAAAAGTATGATAGCCAAAACAATCAACATTATCAATCCAAACTCTTCTCTTGGTTGCGAATACATTCTAACCTCAAGTTGTGTTTTTTCAAGTCCGTCAATTTCTGCATAAATATCTCTTAAGCTTTGATTATCTGTAGCTCTAAAATATTTACCACCAGTAGATTCTGCAATTTGTTTCAAGACCTCCTCATCAATTTTCACTTCCACATTTTGGTAATGTATTCCAAAGGCTGTTTGAAAAGGGTAAGGGGCCATTCCATTTTTACCAACGCCAACAGTATAAACTCTAATTCCATATTCTACTGCAAATTCTGATGCTGCAACCGGCGAGATATTCCCCATATTATTTACACCATCAGTTAATAAAATAATTACCTTACTTACGGCATCAGAGTTTTTAAGTCTGTTTACTGCTGTTGCAAGTCCCATACCGATTGCGGTTCCATCTTCGATTATCCCACTTTTAACTTCACTAAACAAGTTCATAAGCACTGCATGGTCAATTGTTAGCGGACATTGGGTATAACTTTCGCCAGCAAACACGACCAGCCCCATTCTATCGTCTGGTCGGCTCGAAATAAATTCCATTCCTATTTCTTTAGCTGCCTCTATCCTATTTGGTTTAAAATCTTCGGCGAGCATACTACCACTAACGTCCAAAGCCATAACAATATCAACGCCTTCAATTTTTCTATCTTCCCATTTATCGGTGCTTTGAGGTCGTGCAAGCACAATTATAAGCCCAGCTACTGCGAGTAATCGTAAACCAAAAAGAAAATGTCGCAAATAATATTTCCAAGGAGTTGGTGTTTTTTTAAATGCACTCAAGCTACTAATATTCATTGATGCTGCGTTCTTTTTCAAACGCCACACATACCATGCAATTGCAGGGATAAGTAACAATAGCAACCACAAATATTCCTTATTAGCAAATATAATATTATCCATTAGTTTCGTCTTTTTGTGTATCCTTAGAATTACTTAATGTCTGTTGAGTTTCCTCATTGGGCATTTCTATTTCTGCCTCTACTTTTATCTCTTTTGAGTTTTCTTCGATAATTTCTTTTGTCGATTCTACGAACTCAAAAGCATTTCGCAAAGCAAGGTCGTTCTCATTTTGTAAAGCTTGGTATTTTGCAAATTTTACAGCATCAGCAATTTCGAGTATTTGTCGCAATTTCATAAAATCCGCATCCACAATCACATTTTCTACTTCAAATGCCTCTAATATTTCGGAACTTGTCATTTCAACAGCATAAATACCAAATCTATTCTCAATATATTCACGAACGACATCGGTTAATTGCACATGAAACTCTTTAATTTGCCCTTTTGCCCATATTTTTTGATTACGGATATTTTCGAGTTTTTCAAGTGCAATAATATGTGCTGGAAGTTGAGGTTTAATTTTAAAGAATGATGGTTGAATATCTTTTTTGTAATATTTAAAGAAATATATTATTGCACCTACAACAATTAACAACAATGCAAGTGCCCACCAATACTTTGCTAAGTAAATTTTAAAATAATACCAAAACTCTGCCCAGTTAAACGGAGTATTATATAACTCATCGTTAATATCTTTTATTCGATATAAAGTAAACAATGGCTGGTTTTGTTGCACTTGTTGATATTCTTGCACAAATACTGTATCTACGGAGCCTGCAACAATAAAATCTTCGGCTATTCCGCCCTTATCAACAATAAACATTTTTTGAGTTGAAGATTCGGCAATTTTTAATATTTCTTCTTGATTATACAAACCTGTGTGTTGCGTAAGTTCTGATGAAAACAGCTGAGTAAGATGTTCTTTCATCGCTTCTTTAATAATAATAAGACTGTCAGATGACACTGATTGCTTAATAGAATCTGGGATATATTTTTCAATTTCTTTTTTAAATCCATCTTTACCAAAAGCTATAAATCCAGAGCGATTTGCATAAATAGTGTCCACAGGAATAGTATCCAACAAGACATAAGGTTTAACAAAAATGCTGATTGAATCTGTAATATAATAATTAGTGTCTGCATTTTCGACAATCATAAAAGGAATTCCGGCGACAACATTTCTACCTGTATCAAAAGATGTAACAAGGATATTTTTATTATATATTCTATAATTATCGTCTTCGCTGATTTTTGTTTTACTATCGAGCAGCACCTCTACTTGAGACGAAAGCGTGTCTTTATATTCGGGGAATAATAGTTCAAGATGCTTTGGCAAATTAGCCTCAATATTCACTGCATTATGCTCGCCAACTATAATTGTATCTTTATCAAATTTTGCTGATAAGTTAAACTCCTGTGCATCGACAAGATTTACAGTAAAAACCAGCAATAACAGAACAAATAAATTGCGTATATTTTTATTATTTACGTTCATAAGTCAATATATTTCAACACGTAACAAATCATTTTTAATATTATCTTTTCTTAAATAGACTAATAAGCGGTTTAACATAATCTTGGCCTGTATTAACTTCAATCCAATCGACTTTTGCTTTACGAAATATAGTAGTATTGGCATCATATTGTTTATCCCACCATTTTTTGTAATTACTTCGTACCTTAGCCGATGCAGTATCCACCCATTTTAGTTGTCCAGTCTCGTTATCTTTAAAATATGCCAAACCAATTTTTGGAAGCGTCTGTTCAAAGCTATCGTGCAATCTTATAGCAGCGACATCATGTTTATTTCCAGCAATTTTAATAGCTTCGGAAAAATCGGGAGCAATAAAATCTGAGATTACAAATGCGGTGCATCTTTTCTTAATTGCGTTTGTCAGATATTTTAGTGCTTCTGTAATATCGGTTTTTTGGCTTTGTGGTTCAAAATTCAATAATTCCAAAATAATACGCAAAATATGTTTACGTCCTTTTTTTGGTGGGATAAATTTTTCGACACGGTTGGAGAATAATATTACGCCGATTTTATCATTATTTTGCAAAGCTGAAAACGCAAGGACCGCAGAAATTTCGGTTGCTATATCTTGCTTAAACTGTACATTAGTTCCAAATTTCTTTGAACCACTAACATCAATAAGCAACATAACAGTTAATTCGCGTTCTTCTTCAAAAACTTTTACATAAGGATGATTAAATCTAGCGGTAACGTGCCAATCTATGTCTTTTACGGGGTCTCCATATTGATATTCACGCACCTCGCTAAAAGCCATACCTCTACCTTTGAAAGCAGAATGATATTCGCCAGCAAAAACCTGACTTGTCAGTCTGCGGCTTTTAATTTCAATCTTTCTTACTTTTTTTAATAAATCTTTTGCTTCCATAAAGGATTAGTTTTCAAATAATCAATTCTTGATACACACTTCTCAATTTAAAAAATTATTTTTATGGCACCTCAACACTATTAAGAATTTCGCTAATTATTTCTTCGCTGGTAATATTTTCGGCTTCTGCTTCGTAAGTTAATCCAATACGATGACGCAAAACATCATGGCAAACTGCTCTAACATCTTCGGGAATAACATATCCTCTACGTCTAATAAAAGCATAGGCTTTAGCTGCTAATGCAAGATTTATTGAAGCACGTGGAGAGCCACCGAATGAAATCATACCAGCCAATTTAGAAAGTTCATATTTTTCGGGATAACGAGTTGCAAAAACAATATCAAGTATATACTTTTCAATTTTTTCGTCCAGATAAACTTCTCGAACTAAACTACGAGCTCTAATAATATCCTCTGTTTTAATTACTGTATTAGCTTTTGGCATTTCTCCTATAAGATTTTCTCTTATAATTAAGCGTTCTTCTTCAAACTCAGGATATTCAATTTTTAATTTAAGCATAAATCTGTCAACTTGTGCTTCGGGAAGAGGGTAAGTACCTTCTTGCTCAATTGGATTTTGGGTTGCCATTACTAAAAATGGGTTGTCCATTTTATAAGTTGTATCACCAATTGTAACCTGACGCTCTTGCATTGCCTCAAGCAAAGCTGATTGCACTTTAGCTGGAGCTCTGTTAATCTCATCAGCAAGAATAAAGTTTGCAAAAACGGGTCCTTTTTTTACGATAAACTCTTCCTTTTTTTGAGAGTAAATCATTGTTCCAATTAAATCGGCAGGTAACAAATCGGGAGTAAACTGTACTCTTGCAAATTTTGCATTAATTGTAGTTGCCAATGTATTTATTGCAAGGGTTTTTGCCAGTCCTGGAACACCCTCAAGCAAAATATGTCCATCAGACAAAAGACCAATCATAAGCCCTTCAAGTAAATGTCGTTGTCCCACAATTACCTTTTTCATCTCCATGTTGACAATGTCAACAAAAGCACTTTCTTGTTGAATACGCTCGTTTAATTCCTTGATGTTTGTGTTATTATCCATAGTTAAATTATTTAATTGAAATATTCATAAATCTGGACGAAAATACATGAAAATTGAATTTTTGTCAAGACTTAAACGCAATTTTTGTCTTATATATTTGTTAAAAATGTTAAAGAGGCGTTAAAAAACATAAAAATCCTAAACTTGCTACAGAGTCGTATCTATGGATTTTGCTCCATTAAATTATTTCCTGACATTTCGTCGGCAGGAATTTTAAAAACTGGAGCGTCTTCATTCCAATCCACGCCATTGCGTAGTGGCTTTTGCAATCTTTTAAGATTATGATATCTATCTCCCTCAAAACAAAGCTCTCTCCTTCTTTCCATTTGCACACTATCTAAAAGATTGCCTAAAGTAACAGATTCAGGGGAGTAATTTTCGCCAAAAGCTCTTTTTCTCAAAGCATTGTAACTATCAAAAGCATAAGTTGAGTTTCCTACACCTCCAGCAATCAAATTTGATTCGGCTCTGATTAGGTGCATTTCGGCAAGTCTGATATAAACTCTGTTAAGCGGCTGCGACATTCCTTCGA
>CAYNKH010000181.1:0-5954 GCA_964397745.1 uncultured Bacteroidales bacterium
ATATGATATTTGCATTGAAATGCTTTTTGTTATTCTACAAAAATAGTAATAATTATAATACTTCTGTTCTCTAAGTTAAATTATATAGTAGCATGTAAACAAGTATATTTAATTTGTAGTTAGTTTGATGTTGAGTTTATAATAATTTGCCAATGCTGTGGACTTATCAGTTTCTCGTTTTTTAATTATTTAGGACGTTATTGATAATTTACTTATTTTTGTTAAATGATAAAGCCTGTATTGCCATATCTAGAAATTCACCTTACTGATCACTGCAATCTAAATTGTAAAGCGTGTGCTCATTTTAGTCCTTTGAGTACGAAAAGTTATCTTTCTCTTAGTGAGTATAAAAAAGATATCCTACGATTAAAAGATCTTTTTAATAATATAAGTCAATTACGGTTAATGGGTGGAGAACCTTTATTAAATGCTAATTGGTTAGATTTTATTGCTGTTTCACGTCAAGTTTTTCCAGATAGTGGCATTAGTTTGGTTACAAATGGGCTATTAATTCCAACTTTATCAAAATCAGAACTTGAGAATATAAAGAAATTTGATGCTGAATTGCAGATTACAGCTTATAATAAATCAACACAGGATATTTCTAATTACGTTAAAATATTAAACGAAATTGGAGTGAGTTATAGTGTGACAGATACATCAGTTTTTTATAAACATATTAGTTTGTCTGCTTTGCGAGATCCAAATAGTTCAATTGAATATTGTAGGCAATTTAATTATTGCCCTTCGTTAAAGCATGGGAAACTTTATCAATGTAGCGGATTAGCAAATTTAGAAATATTCATCAATTATTTTGATATTAAGCAGATTCGAGTACCAGAGGGCTTGGATATTTATATGTATAAACTTACGGGTAATGATGTGATAGCTTTTTTAGAGGCTCCTGATGAGACATGTGGGCACTGTTTTTACTGTAGTTCTGGGCATGCATGGGATACTAGTCATTTAGATATTGATGAGTGGATTATATAAAATGTTTTAGTTTAACATGTTCTCTATTTGCAGATAATTTTTATTGATATTATATATGGAGTTTTTTTATTATTCTAAGCAATGGCCAGGTAGCTTTTTCAAACGGGCTACAAGATTTACGCATATTATTTTGCTCGAACTTAAGCGAATAGTTTTTAAAAAAATATATGTAGCAGAGTTTGACTTGACGGATGATTGTAATTTGCGATGTGTCCATTGCTATCATTTTAGAAATAGCAAAACATTTGATGGAGTTGCTGTTGAGATAGGTATTTGGGAAGCGAAATTTGTTGAATTGTATAATGCTGGTATAAGAAGAGTTTTACTTATTGGAGGAGAGCCAACTATTAGGATGGATGTTATTAAGTTAGCAGCAAAGATTTTTCCATATATCGATATTTGTTCTAATGGAACCATTCGTATTGGTGATTTTTACAAACAAAAAATTTTTGTTTCTGTTGATGGCGATCGTGATACTCATGATGGTATTAGAGGGAAAGGGGTGTTTGATAAAATTATTGAAAATTATTCTGGAGATCATCGTGTAGTGATAAGCATGACGATAACAAATACAAATTATAAAACGATAGAGAATGTTATAAAACTAGCAATTACTAATGGCTTTATTGGTGTTTCGTGCGATGTGTACACTCCAGCTCCTTTACTGGCTGAAACCGATCCTATGTTGATAGAAGCTGAAATGCGTTCAAAGATTATTGCTGAAATGTATAGGCTTAAAAGGAAGTATCCTTCTAATTTTTTGATGAGTAAAAAAGCAATTGAGTGGTTTGCAAGTCCTAATCATGCTGAGAAACCTTGTTATTGGCGAAGTGCAGCAATACATTTTGATTCAAAGTTAAATGAGAAACTTGCTTGCGAATATTATGATTGTTCGTATTGTGGGCATTTTGCTGGAGCAAACTTGAGCCTGTTAAATGTGTTAATAAAACGGTAGCTTTATGTTATTATCTTTTTAATAGCATTTTTATTACGCTAAAAGCCCCACTTACTATATTAGTAAATCCCCCGTAATAGGATATTCTCTTTGCAATTCTTAAGATTTGTGTAGGTCTAAAATAGAACTTTAGATAGAAACGCTTGTAGCATGATAATATTTGTTGTTCGGACAGACCTTCAATTTTTAAAATAACAGTTGCTCCAGTATATTGTGCCCAATTTGTGGTAAGTATATTGTTTTTTGAATTTTCTTCATTGTACATTTTTGTTCCTGGAAACGGAGTTGCAATGTTTACAACAATTAAGTCTGGATTTATTTGCAGCGTCTTTTTTATGGTTAATTTTAGTGTCTGCATGGTATCAGTAGGGTTGCCAATTATAAATGTTAATTTGGAAGTAATTCCAATCTTTTGTGTTAACTTAGATATCTTTTCAACTTTTTTGGTATTTATTCCTTTATGGATGGAATTTAAAACATTCTGGTCAAAAGACTCTACACCATACATTATTTGATGACATCCTGCTTTTTTCATGAACTTAAGTAGTTCTGCGTCAATGGTGTCTATCCTTGAGTAACAAAGCCACGATATTTTTAAATTGTTCTTAATAATTAATTCGCATAAATCAATAATGTTTTTTTTAATTGATGTAAAAGTATCGTCATGAAAGGCAAAATCTCTTATATTAAATTTTTCAACTAATATTTTTAATTCTTGAAATATTTTGTGTGCAGTCTTTTGGTAATGTTCTCTTCCTAAGGTTTTTGTACAGAAGCTGCAATTTCCTGGGCAGCCTCTAGATGTTGTTAAAATTAAGGACGGAAGATTTTTAAAAGAACCAATTGTTGGGCGATATTTAGATAATTCTAGTAAATCATAAGCTGGTAAGGGTAGGCTGTCTAAATCCTTGATTCTTTTTTGAGCTTCAGTTTTAATTATTGTATTATAATCATCTTTATAAACGATACCTTTTATTTGATTCAGTTCTTTGCCTTGCAGTATTTCTGTTAGTGGAAGCTCTCCTTCTCCAAGCACGATTATATTAAAAGTATTTGATTCTAGTATCTCCTCAAATGAAAATGTTGCATGGGGGCCTCCAGCTATTAGGATTGTGTCAGGTAAAATATTTTTTATTCTTTTAGCGATTTCATAACATATTTTAGCTTGTGAAGTATAAATTCCAATGCCTATGTATTTTGGAGGATGATTTTGAAGTGTTATAAAGTGTTGATATAACATTTGAATGTCAGGATAATTAATGCTGCAATCTATTACTTTAGTCGAAAAGCCTTTGTCTCTTATATAGGCAGCTAGTGTTATCAGGTTTAGAGGTGGATCTGAGGCTCTAACATACTTATATATGTTTCCTTTGTCATATAAATATGCTGGTGAAATTAATAAACAGTCCGTATGTGAATTAGAAGTCATTGTTGTTATTTAGATTAAAGTAATAAAATTATATGTGATGAGTAGAGAAATACTTACAAGATAGAGCACTCTATAGTATTTTCTAATTTTTAAAGCCTTTTCTGAAATCTCGTTTCTTTTATTTATAAATAAAACTAATTGTGTAATTACTGGTATAGTAAATGCAATTAATTCAATAACAGAAAATATATCTAAAAGAAATACGAAGAAAATAGTTGTAATACTTAAGATTAAAACTAATATAATTGCAATAATAGTTTTGTTTGGACCGTACTTTACTGTAAGAGTATTAATCTTGTTTTCTTTGTCAGCATTATAGTCTATGATTTCATGATTCAAATGTCCAATAGAGAAAGCAAATCCTAAAACGATGGAGATTGAGATTGAATATGCGTCTATTGGATTAAAAATACTATAACATGTGTTGAAATGTAAAATTTCTGCAAAGAAGTGTAGTAATGTGCCATAAAACGGTTTGTGTTTAACGCCTTTATCATCACGTGAATACAATATCCAGATTGCAAATATTAAAAGAAATAAAAATATGTAAATGTATCCTATACAAAAACTAAAAATGATTGTCAGCAAAAGAGAAATAGTCATAAAAAGATAATACTTTTTTTTAGATAAAGCTCTAAGCTTATTCAATCTTCTATTTGCATTATCTTTAGATTTTCCTGCTGCGGCGTTGTAAGCATATACAGCAAGAACTGTAAAAAAAGATGCTCCAATAGCCAAAAACAGTTTCACGATATTGTTAGTAGATAATGTGTCTATTGAGAAGAAACTACCAATTATAAAAAAACCGGTCATTAGTGATACTTCTTTTATTCGTAGTGCGCTTATATATTTTGAAAGAATCACCATTCTAGTTAAGTTGTTTTTTTATTTATTAAAATTTGATCTAGCAATTTAATTGTTAAATAAAACAGAATTACAAAAAATACTGTATCGTAATATATTAAATATCTTGAGTTGCCAAATGTTAATAATGCGAAAAAAAACATGTTAATGAAAATCGCATAAAGAGCATTGTTTCTCAACTCCAAAAAATTCTCGTCATATATTAAGGTGCTTATTAGCATGAATAAAAAAACATAAAAATAAGTAAAATTTAAAATAGATACTCCTAACACTAAAGCTGTGCTAATCATTAAGATTGGTCGTGATTTATTCTCTTGCCATGGTTTGGTTTTTAGAAAGTAATAAAAATACAATATGAAAAATACGATTGATATACAGAATAATATTAGAGAATTTGAAAAGTAGCCACTCAGTTTACTGTGTGTAATTTTTAGTATTTGTTCTGGGTTATGCATGTAGAAATTTAACACTCTAATTATTTGACTTCGGTTTTGAAGATTATCGTTATTATAAAAACTGGTTTCATTATCTTTCCAATCAGAATTCAATCCTTCTTTAGTTATAAACTCATTATTAAAGTCCATTAATCCATGCATAGGATATAGCTTTATCATAAAATACCAAGGACTTGTATTAGCGTTTAGTTCTATGAAATATAACATTCTCTCATTTTTGCTGAGCGTTAAAATTTCTTTATTTTCTAAGTAACCGTGTTTTTTAAGTTTCGGTTTTATTTGATTTTTGTATTTTGCAACTTCTCTTGGTTTGATTTCTGCTTTGTGTGGAAATATTCCATATCTCCCATTGTTATTATTGAAAATAGAATTAATATGTGTTATATTAGTTCTTGGTTTATTAATTTCATTTAATAAAATAGTAGTATGTTTTTGTGTCTCAATTGATTTGTGTACGCTATATAAATTATAAGGGAGCCAACATGATACAAATGAAAATAAGAATATAAAATATAATTTTCTCTTAGATTTAGTATTGTATGCATAATAAAACAAGTCTATTATTACAAAGGCCATAAAAATGTTTAAACTAGCTTTAAATAAGAATGAAACACCTGCAATTATACCTAGAGTTAATAGGCTAGTTGTGTTATAGTGTTTTTTTATTGACCAATAGTACTTTATAATAATTATGTTAAAGAAAATACTTATAATATCGGGCGAAAACATGTACGTGTATTCTATTAAATACTGACATATAAAAGGCGAAGATATAAGTGCTGCAAAATACCCTTTCTTGGAAAAAGCTTTATCACTAAATATTATTAATATTATTAGCGTTATTGTTAATAGTAAAAGCTGTATGTATTTGACAATAACGGGGTTATTACCAAACAACTGGTATGTTAAAGTTAAGAACACAACATATCCTGGGAATCTGTCATATCTTTTTATACCACTATATGCTATGAGGTTTTCTTTATAATCTATATTTTTGATGTTTAATTTGTAGTCTATAGTGTCATTTATAATTCCTCCTGTTAAGAAACCATAACCGTTTATGTAGTTAACTGCACAAGTTTGATATATATGCTGATCTTGATTGTTAATTATTACGACCTCATTATTTAATTGTACACGATATATTAACGCAAATATTATTACTAGTGTTACTGCAAAAATAATAGCAACTTTATTTCTATTATTATATATTGTTTTGGTTGTTATTTTTAGTATATAAGTTGCTTTTGTTGATTAA
>CAYNKH010000182.1:0-5946 GCA_964397745.1 uncultured Bacteroidales bacterium
AAATTAAAAACTTAGTTTAGATTAAGTTGTCTTAATAGAATTAGAGAATATTTATTATTTTTACAAAAATGAAAAGATTATTATTCATATTGATAATTAGTTTTACAACGCTAAGTTTATATTCACAAGATGTAAAACCTGATGGATTTAATCGTTTTTATTATCCAAACGGTAGTGTTTCGGGCGAGGGAACAATGCGAAATGGTAAACCCGATGGATATTGGAAAAATTATTATGAAGACGGCACTTTAAAATCTGTTGGCAAAAGATTATATCACGAACTTGATAGCATTTGGAATTTTTACTATCCTGACGGACAACTTGCCGAAGCTATTACATATAGAAATGATAAAAAAAATGGCTACAGCAGTACATACAACTTTTATTATACCGAAGATTCTTCAAAAATATATTATCTCACATCAAAAGAACTTTATTTGAACGGACAAAGAGAAGGGATGTCATATTACTATGATACCGCTGGATATCTCAAGTTTGAATATCAATATAAAAATGGTATCAAAAGCGGTCGAGCAAAGGAATTTAACAAAGACAGCCTTGCTATTAATCTGTTTAAATATTATAACGGATATCGTATCGAAAGCGAAAAAATCAACAGATTTAATGCAGATAATAATAAACACGGAAAATGGATAGAGTTTCATCCAAATGGCAATAAAAAAACTGAATTGAATTATTTTAATGGCATATTACATGGCATATATCGGGAATACGATCTTTCCGAAAAAATGACACTTGAGCGTAAGTATGTAAATGGCGAAATATTCGTTCCCAAGCCTGAAGATGAGATTATTCTAAAAGCAGAAATCAAAAAAACATATCATGAAAACGGGAAAATACAGTATGAGGGTGCTTTTTTGGAGGATATGCCAGTAGGAATTCATAAAGAGTATAATATTGAAGGCAAATTGGCAAAAGTAAAAGAATATACTTCTCAAAGTATTTTGCTTGGCGAAGGGTTGTTTGATGCAAATGGAAATCGAACGGGAGAATGGAAATTATATGATGAGTATAATGATTATTTTTATGCTGTCGGCAATTATATTGAAGGACAACGAGATGGAGTTTGGAAATATTATTACCCAGATGGGAAGTTAGAAATGGAAGGCTTTTTCACACAAGATAAGCCTGACCGTGAGTGGGTTTGGTATTATCCAAACGGACTAAAAAAACGTGAAGAAGCTTATCTTAGAGGTAAACTTGAAGGAGCTTATTTTGAGTATGATTCCATTGAAAATATAATTCTAAAAGGAGAATATTTTGACGATGTTAGAGTTGGTGAATGGTTTTATGCAGTTGGCGATATTATCGAAGAGGGTTCGTACGAACTTGGCGAAAAAGATGGAGAATGGAAACATTATTATTCCGAAACTGGACAATTAAGATTTATAGGCAAATATCGTAAGGGCGATGCTGATGGTACACATAAATGGTATTATCCGAACGGAAATATTGAGCTTATTGGCGAATATCGAGTTGGTAGCAAATATAGGGATTGGAAAAAGTTTAAGTCTGACGGCTCTCCATATATGACTTTTACTTACCGAAACGACGAACTAATAAAAATTGATGGACGAAGACTAAAAAGAGGTGGGTGGAGATAATAAGTAAAAAATCTTTTTCTAATTGCGAATGATAATAAAATACCTAGAACATACTGAAATAAACAAAAACCTGTGGGACGATAAAATTAATCATGCCCTTAACGGAACTGTATATGCTATGTCGTGGTATTTAGATGTTGTTTCGCCTAATTGGGAGGCTCTTGTTACTGATGATTACCAGTTTCTAATGCCCCTGCCTGTTAAATCAAAATATGGCTTTAAATATCTTACACAAGCTTATCTTTCGCAACAATTAGGAGTGTTTTCTAATCTCGAAACAACCCAACAGATTTTACAAGAATTTATTAATAAAATACCATATAAATTTTATCGATTACAATTTAATTCAAGTAATTGTTTTAACCAAAACCCCGAAAGTCTAAGGCCAAACTATTTACTGTCTTTGCAAAAACCTTATAAAGAAATTTTTGCTGGATATAATCAAAATTGTAAGCGTAATATTAAAAAGGCTCAATCTTTTTCTCAAACAGTTTATACGGATTTAAAAACATCTGAGTTTTGGGATTTTATTCAGCAAAACTTAAATTTTATGCCTCCAAAAGGTTTTATGCCCATATTAAAATCTTTATTAAATAAATTAGACAAAGAAAATTTTGCGGAGATTTGGTCGGTTCGTGAAAATAATACAAATGAAATTTATGCCGCTGTTTTGTTGATTAAATGGGAAAATAAAGTTTATTATTTAATGCCCTCATCCTCTGATAAAGGAAAAAAAAGTCAAGCTATGGTTCTGCTATTAAATGAATTTATCGAACAAAATAGCGAAACACACATAATTTTAGACTTTGAAGGCTCATCAATACCTGGAGTCGAAAGATTTTACAAGGGTTTTGGTGCTACACCTGAGTTTTATCCTGTAATATATTATAATGGATTAGGATTTCCTTTTAATAAAATTATTAAGTAGTGTTTGTTTTATTTCACAATATTTTTTGACGAGTAAAACAGCAATAAAATTTGCATCGAAACAAAAACTAAGAATTAAAAACCATCTACTGCCCTGCACTTAAATGCACAATTATAGATTTTAAGATAACTATACCATGAGTATTTCTTAATTCTGGATCGGCAGCTCGTTCGGGGTGTGGCATCATACCAAAAACATTTTTCTCTTTATTACACACTCCTGCAATATTCATAAGTGAGCCATTGGGATTATGTTTTTCGGAAAGATCTCCTTTTTCGTTACAATATCTCCAAATTATCTGTTCGTTGCGAACCATTTCGGACAATGTTTCTTCAGGAGCATAATATCTGCCTTCACCGTGTGCTATTGGTATTTTTAAAGGTTTTTCTTTCGATGCAAATTTTGTCATTGCCGAATCAACATTTTCGGCTTTAATATATTGATTTTTACAAATAAATTTTTGATTAATATTGTGCAAAAGTGCTCCAGGCAATAAGCCTGCTTCGCATAATATTTGAAATCCATTACATACGCCGAAAACAAAGCCTCCATTGTTTGCAAACTCAATTACTTTTTCCATAATAGGCGAAAACCTAGCAATAGCACCAGAACGCAAATAGTCGCCATACGAAAAGCCTCCTGGGATAGCAATTGCATCGCAGTTTTGTAAATCAGATTCTTTATGCCAAAGCTCAACAACTTCTTGACGAAGAATATCTCTTAAAGCATATACCATATCATGATCACCATTTGATCCCGGAAAAATTATTACCCCAAATTTCATTTTGCCAATTTTTAAATTTTGTTCAAAGATAGAACTATTGAATACAATTATAAAACAATAACGAAAAAAATTGCCGACAATTTTGCCGGCATAATTGTTATTTAATTTTTGTTCCTTCTTTTTTTAGTTTATTAAACCCTTCTTGCTTTTCTTTTAAGGTGCCAGAAAGAGTTTCAATTTCTTTTGTCAGTTTTTCAATTTCTTTTTCGTTTTTCTCAATTTGTTTTTTGTAATCTTTATTAGCTTTTTCCAAACTCTCTTTGCTCCCAACAACTTTTTCGTAGTCTTTGGTAAACTTATCAAGCTCTTTTTCCTCAGCTTTTACAATCTTTGCAAAGGCTTGCTCGCTAAGACTAAACGCAAAATTCTTAACAATATCACTTGCTCGGGCATATTGTTCGGGATGTGTTCCTGATGTTAAGTATGCACCACCGAGATCAAAAGCTACATTTAATTCAACTTCCCCATTTTTAAACTCTTTTACAGCACCATAAACGTCAATTGTATTTTCACTTATTGTGCTTATAATTAAATCATCACCAAATAAAACACCTTTTTTGCTACTTACTTTTCCTTTATAAGACTTTAGTAAACTTTTTAATTCCTTTTCAACCGTCTTGGCATCAGTATAATGTACTATAACAGATAATGCGTTTCGATTATCTTTGTGAAATTTAGCTGTAGTCTCCTGTACTGTTATTTTTTGCGAAAACAATGCACTTGTCAAAAACAACGCAACCAAAGCAAATGCTAGTTTTTTCATAATAAATAGGTTTTAAATTTTGTGTAAACTTACTAAATAAAATAAAACAAAACTAATAATAATTAAAGAATTATTGTGCAAATCAAACCTGAGTTCGATAAAAACATAAAAAAAACCGATAAGTGTGAGAGAAAAATAATGTTGGTCCCTAACGAGACTTTTCAGATATTGCATGAGTTTTAAAATAGTTTTTTCGCTCATCAGTGATTTTGTTTTTCACAACATGTAACTTTTGCGTATAATTGTTCGTCAAACAAGCAATAATGAAATCCAAAGAATACAATATCATTGTTGATAAACATGCTGATGGACTTTATAGATTTATTTTGAGTAATATCAAAGATGAATATAAAGCCCAAGATATTGTACAGGATAGTTTCGAAAGGCTCTGGATAAATCACGAATCGGTCGGTTTTACAAAAGCCAAATCCTTTCTTTTTAAAATTGCTTATAATAGAATGATAGATATAATAAGACGCGATAAACGCATCACAAATTCAGATGAAATTACTGATCGTCATGCAGATAGCGATTGGGATTATCAACAACTTGAGCTTAGAGAAATTATAAATAATGCACTTGAAAAATTAAATGAAATACAACGTTCCATTATTTTATTAAGAGATTATGAAGGATATACTTACGAAGAAATTGGCGAAATAACCGAGCTTAGCGAATCGCAGGTAAAAGTTTATATTTTTCGTGCACGTCAGCATCTTAAAAACTATATCGGAAAATTTGAGGAGGTAATTAAATGAAATTAAATATAAACATAAACAATTACGAAGCATTTTGGATTGATTATCTTGATGGAAATTTAACAAAACATCAAGAAAACGAACTTATGAAATTTCTTGAGCAAAACCCCTCGATAGCAGGCAATCTAATTGATGTTGAGGATTTTAAATTACCAATTTACGAAAAAAAATTTCCAGAAAAATTGGCATTATACAATAATAATCAAATCGAAAATCTGTTAATAGCAAAAATCGAAGGTACAATAAGTAGCGAAAATGATGCTTTCATTACCAATAAAATCAAAAACGACAGTAAAATTGCCAACTTATATTCGATTTACAAAAAGACAGTTCTTGTTCCAGATACTAAAATTACTTTCCCTAGTAAAAAATCGCTTAAAAAAACTGTCAGAGTTCCTTTTTTTCGTTATGTAAGTGCAGCAGCAGTTATGATTTTAATTCTTGCGGTATCAGTATATTTCTTAAATATTAACATTAAACCAATAAATAATGAAACTCCAAGTATCTCCGCAAAACTAAAGCAAACAATTCATAACCAGCACATTAAAGATAGTTTTACAAATGACGAACATAAAATATTAACTCCTGCAAATAATATGAATTCAGAAACAAATACTTCTTTTGCAAAAATTGAAAACGAACCAATAAAGCTTAATGTTCCTGAAAGATTACCACTACAAAAAGCAACAAAATTAGATTACGAAATAGCTTTTTCGACAACAAATATTATGGAATACCGCTATGATTTACCACCCCCACAAGATCAAAATCAAATTATCGAATATACAATTGAGTATAAAAAATCTAAGAAAGAAAATAAATTTGTGGCTGGCTTAAAAAACATTGTGAACTTAAGCAAAGAAGTTGATGTAATCGAAAAATGGGAAAATATCAAAAAGAAAAAAGAGGAGTTTTTATATACAAGTTTGGAAAAATAAAGATTTGCAACCTAGTATTTATATTGTCAAACTAACAAACTCACTAAAATTCGCAAAACTGGCAAGAAAGTAAAACGGTTCTCAGTTCACACTTCGATAGAAACTTACTTCGAAACTTCGGCGTCGCTCACTTCGGCAGGCTTACTTCGA
>CAYNKH010000183.1:0-5878 GCA_964397745.1 uncultured Bacteroidales bacterium
ATAAATCAGCGTTATAACAATGCCTTTATCATTTAACATATTTCTGTTAATAAAATAAAATAAAATATCGTTAGGTTTAAAAAATTGTGTATATTTTCGTGAATTATCAACTAAATTTTTTTGTAATATGTTATTTTTACAGGTAGATACGCTGCAAAACGTTGCTCTCACAGGCGAAGAGGGAGAACAAGTGATGTCATTTCTTGAATTAGCGGTTAAAGGTGGATGGATTATGATAGTACTTGCAGTACTCTCTGTAATCGCTGTTTATATTTTTATCGACAGATTTATTGCGATTAGAAAAGCTTCTAAGGAGCAAAAATCGTTTATGGAGAACATCAAGAATTTTATTTTACAAGGCAAGGTTGATCAAGCTCTTGATAATTGCCGAATGAATGAAGGACCACTTGCTAGGATGATTGGTAAAGGGATCTCGCGTATAGGTCGTCCCCTTGGCGATGTTAACGCTGCTGTCGAGAATGTTGGGAAACAAGAAATTGCAATACTCGAAAAAGGATTGCCTATGTTAGCCTCAATTGCTGGGGGAGCTCCAATGATTGGATTCCTAGGTACTGTTATTGGTATGGTAAGAGCTTTTTACGATATGGCATCAGCTGGTAACAATATTGATGTTACTCTATTATCTAATGGTATTTATACTGCGATGGTAACAACTGTTGGTGGTCTTTTTGTTGGAATTATCGCATATTTTGCTTATAATATACTTGTTGCCAAAATAGACAATCTTGTAGCAAGATTAGAAGCCAAGACAACAGAATTTATGGATATTCTAAACGAACCTGCAAAATAAATAAATATGGCCTTAAAATCAAGAAATAAAATAAGCTCGCAATTTAGCATGTCGTCTATGACCGACATTGTATTTCTATTGCTGATATTTTTTATGGTAACATCTACTTTAATTGCACCTAACGCCTTAAAGTTATTATTGCCATCAAGCAATAGTCAAACATCTGCTAATCCAATTGCTTCGATATCAATTAAAGATAAACAAGACGGAACATACCTTTATGCGGTTGGCACAACAATTTGTAATCCCGAAGATATTGAACTTCTATTAAAAAAAGAAGTTGCAGGCCAGGAAGAACCTTTTGTATCTTTGCATGTTGATAAAAGTGTACCTATGGAAGAAGTCGTAGGTGTCATGAATATTGCAAAAAATAATGAATGGAAACTGATTTTAGCAACTACACCAATAAAATAATTATGTTATTTGTAAAACAGCACATACACGGAATAATTGGAGCAACTATTTTTTCAATAGCTATCATTCTGTTGTTATTATTGTTTGGTTTTACAACACCATTGCCTCTTCCAGCCGAAGAGGGGATACTGATTGATTTTGGAGGCGGGGGTAATGTCAATGCTGGTGCTTCTTCATCTGCCACTTCAAACGAACAAAATTCCTCGACTCAAGTCTCTTCAAACTCAGGTGTCAACACCCAGACATTCGAAGAATCCGCCTCCATGCAATCAAGTACAGTTCCTAACGCCAACGATAACGAATCAAACACCGAAGAAAATCAAAATACTGAAACTTCTACAAACAATCAAAACACTAGTAGCTTACCAAACTTTATGAATGGTATGAATTTTGGCGATGGATCTGGATCCGGAACTTCAGGAAGTGGCACTGGAGCAGGAAATCCTGGAACAGGAGTAGGTGGAGATGGCTCTGGTTCAGGACCAGGTGGTGTTGGTGGCAATATAGCAGGACGAGGACTCGTGAAAAAAGTCAATCCAAAAAATCAAGATAATCTCGAAGGACGCGTAGTTCTGAAAATAACTGTTGACGCAAATGGAAATGTTACTAATACTGCGGTAGTTAGCTCTAATTGTGACCAATGCATACAGCTTGCAATAGATGCAGTAAAACAATGGAAATACGAAAGAAAACCGGGAACAGGCTACCAAACTGGTACTGTTGCAGTAGAGTTTAGGTTATAACTTACTCCCAACTTGTTTTCGCCCACTCAACTTGCTCTTCCTTAGATTGAAATGTCCACGCTAAAACCCTACTTATTTTATTTCCCTGCCCCATTGGTATAACTCTAATTTCTTTGGCTTTTACTCGTTCTAGTTCTTTCTTTAATGGGAATATGTTTTCTTCTCTTGATATTAAACTTGTAAACCAAAAACATGTATATCCATACTTTACACTTTCGTGTATCATGTTTTTAACAAATTTACGCTCACCTCCAACGCACCAAAGCTCTTGACTTATCCCACCAAAGTTCCGTTCTTCATTATTTGCACGTTTTTGCTTTAAATTAGTTAATTTTCGAATATTAGCTTCTTTTGCCTCTTCTAATGATGCATGAAACGGAGGATTACAAATAACAACATCAATTAAAACATCTTTAGCAATAATACCATTAAAGATTTTATATTTGTCTTTCTGTAATTTAAGATCAACCAAGCCTGTAAGGCTAGGATTTTTATTAATTATTTTTAGAGATGATGCATAAGCTTTTGAGTCTATTTCGCTACAAATAAAACTCCAACCATATTCAGCCACTCCAATAATTGGATAAACACAACTAGACCCAACTCCAATATCAAAACACTTAACATTGTTGCCTTTAGGGATTTTACCAGAATTACTCTCAGCGAGCAAATCGGCTGCATAATGCACATAATCAGCTCGCCCTGGAATTGGCGGAACCAAATAACGGGGCGGAATATCCCAATATTCAATATTATAATAATGCTTTAGTAAAGCAACATTTAATGCTTTAACACCAAAAGAATTAAAAAAATCTATCGATTCTTTTCCATACTCAGTTGTAATAATAAACTCTTTTAATGTTGGATATGTTTCAGACAAAGCATTTAAATCATAACGTTCTCGATGTTTATTTCGTGGATGAAGTTTTGATTTTATCTCTGGTTTGTGTTTGATTTTATTTTTCATAATTAAATTTTGCTTTCAAATTACAAAAGTACAAAATGTTTAGTAGCAAATTGTTTTATTTTCATTTTTTAACTTTACCGACAAAACTTGTGTTTTCTTTGCCGACCTCTGTCGTTTTGTCATATTAATTCGATTGGCACATACTTTGAAAAGCAAGAGTAAGTTTAAATTTTAAAATTTTTAGAACTATGACAAATAAAAAAGGTAATATCGGTGTTACCACCGAGAACATTTTTCCGATTATTAAAAAATTCCTTTATTCGGATCATGAGATTTTTCTTAGAGAGCTCGTTTCTAATGCTGTTGATGCAAGTCAAAAGCTTAAGACAATTGCAATGTCAGGCGAATTTAAAGGCGAGGCTGATAATCTTAAAGTACGAGTAATTCTCGATAAGGACAAAAAAACTCTAACTATTCGCGATAACGGTATTGGAATGACTGGCGAAGAAGTTGAGAAATACATTAACCAAATAGCTTTTTCAAGTGCTGGAGACTTTTTAGATAAATATAAAGATGTCGAAAATGCAATTATTGGACACTTTGGTTTAGGATTTTATTCCTCGTTTATGGTTTCAGAGAAAGTGGAAATTCTTACAAAATCATACAAAGAAGACGCAAAAGCAGTAAAGTGGGAATGTAAAGGCGATCCCGAATATAAAATTAGCGAAGTTGAAAAAGATGAGATAGGTACCGATATTATTTTGCACATAGACAAAGACTCAGAGGAGTTTTTAGAGAAAAATCGCATTCAAGAATTATTAAACAAATACTGTAAATTTTTGCCAGTAGAAATTATTTTTGGTAAGAAAACTACATGGAAAGACGGCAAAGATGTAGAAACTGACGAAGATAATATTGTTAATAATCCAAATCCGGCATGGAAACAAAAACCTGCCGACCTAAAAGAGGAAGATTATAACTCATTTTATCGTGAATTATATCCTGCAAATTTCGAAACTCCACTTTTCAATATCCATTTGAATGTTGATTATCCGTTTAATTTGACTGGAATTTTATATTTCCCAAAAATCAAATCAAATCTCGAAATAAACAGAAATAAAATCCAGCTTTACTCAAATCAGGTATTTGTAACAGATTCTGTTGAAGGTATTGTACCCGAGTTTCTGACATTATTACATGGTGTATTAGATTCTCCAGATATCCCGTTAAATGTGTCAAGATCTTATTTGCAAAGCGATTCAAACGTAAAAAAGATTTCAAGTCATATTAGCAAAAAAGTAGCAGACAGATTATTTGAGATTTTTAAAGATAATCGTGAAGATTTTGAGAAAAAATGGGACGATCTAAAGCTATTTATTGAGTATGGAATGATCTCTGACGAGAAATTTTATGAAAGAGCCGAGAAATTCTCACTATTCAAAAACACAGAGAACAAATATTTTACTTTAGAAGAATATAAAACAAGCATTGAGGCAGAACAGAAAGACAAAAACAATAGTTTAATTTATCTGTACGCAACAAATAAAGAAGACCAGTATTCTTACATAAAAGCAGCAAAAGACAAAGGATATGATGTTTTATTATTAGACGGTCAGCTTGACATGCACTTTGTAAACACATTAGAAAGCAAAATGCAAGATTCAAGATTTGTTCGTGTAGATTCGGATACTGTTGATAATCTGATACAAAAAGATGACAAAATAGAATCGATACTTAGCGAAAAAGCTCAAGAAGGAGTTAAGTGGGCATTTCAAGGTATAGTTCCCGAAGATAAATCATATTGGGTAACAAATGACGCTATGAGACCCGAAGATATGCCTGTTATCATTACTCGTGATGAGTTTATGAGACGAATGAAAGATATGTCTGAGTTTAGTGGCGGCACAGGATACTATGGCGACTTACCTGATAATTACAAAGTGATAATTAATACAAACCATCCAATTATAGTTGACTTGAGCGAAAAAATCGAAAAGAAAACTATCACTAAACGTAAACAAATTGACGAAAAATTGGAAGCCATAAATAAGGAAAAATCTGCACTTGATGAAAAACTCAAAAAAATCGAGAAAGATGAAGATAAACCTGCTGAAGATAAGCTTAAACTCGAAGAGATAGAATCTAATTTAACAAAAATCGAAGAAAACAAAATTGACCTCTATAAAGAATTTGGAAAAAAACAAAAAATTGTAAGTCAATTATTCGATTTAGCTTTACTCTCCAACAATCTTCTAAAAGGAGAACCGCTAAGTAATTTTGTTACAAGAAGCGTAGAATTACTCAAAAAATAACATCTAAGTAATATTATAAAAAAAACCGCAGTTTCTAAAAATAAAGCTGCGGTTTTTTTTTGATTTTTTCAGCAGTTTAGTACCATTTTGGCATACAGTTCTAAGAACAAGGTTTTCTTAATAATAGTAAATCTAAACATAAATATCATAAGTACAGATTTTTTGCACATCGCATTAGTTAAACTTTATACAATATTTTTAATAAGACCTTTAACCTGACCACTATATATTTTTTGTATATTTGTAAAACTAACTAAAAAACCATTCCTATGAAAAAGATAAAAATAAACTATGCCCTTTGTGTATTATTATTGATTTTGTCTCAAACAGCATGTAATTCGCAAGAGGCCAAAAACTTTTACGAAACGGCTAATAAGAGCTATCAGCAGGGTAAATATAGTGAAGCTATCGAAAATTATGATAAGGCAATTGAAGATGATGCAGGTTTTGCAAATGCTTATTATAATAGAGGAAGTGCTAAAAGAGAAATTCAGGATTTTGAAGGAGCTATAAATGATTTTTCAAAATGTATTCAACTTGAAGCTGATAATTATGATGCTTATAATAATAGAGCAAATTGCAAAATGGCTTTGGGGCAAAATGAAAGTGCCTTACTAGACTTTAATAAGGCTATTGAACTTTCCCCAAAAACGGCGTTATTGCATTTCAATAGAGGAAATCTTTTTAATAC
>CAYNKH010000184.1:0-5787 GCA_964397745.1 uncultured Bacteroidales bacterium
TACATAAATGAAATTGACAATAATTAGCATAGTTTTTTCTTTGTTCCTTACAGGAATATCATTTGCTCAACCCGAAAGTGGCAGTATCAATTATACAGTTACACATAAATGGTCTAAAAAGATAGCTGCGGTCGAATATATCAGCAAAAGCAAGCGAGAACGTGATGATTATGTTTGGGGAAATGTTCCCGAATACGAAATGAAAGCACAACTACAATATGATTCCAACTCGTATAAATATGAAGAGATTAATGATCAATCAGAATATGTTGGACAATCTTGGCGTGCCTCTGAATATGTAATATATAGAGATGTAAAACAAAATAAAACCTACGATGTAATGCGTATGTTTAACAAACTCTATGTGATTGAAGATAGTATAAAACATCCGCAATGGCGAATTCTCAACGACATGAAAGAAGTTGCTGGACATATTTGTATGAATGCACAATATAGAGATACCATTAAACAGAATAATATTGTTGCATGGTTTGCTTTAGATTGGCCGCAAGATTTTGGACCTGAGCATTACGGTGGTTTACCTGGCGTAATTTTGGAAATAAACATGAACAATGGTGCTAAAGTACTAAGAGCAGACACCATAATTGCAGCCGAGCCTAATCGCATAATTGAAAAGCCCAAACACAAAAAACGCATTAGAAACATAACACAAGCAGAATATAATCAGTTAATTTTAGATTATATGAACGAATGTATAAAAGAAGAACGCCCTTACTTTTGGGGTTTAAGATATTGATGCAATTTACACTCTTATTTCCGTAGCTGCTGCTATGCAAAGAAATTACGCATCTATTAGGCAAAAAACCTACTGTTTCCTAACTAAAAAACTCTATCACGTTTAGTATTGCACACCAAATTAAAATGTGCTACGATATCCGAAATGGATTTTTGAGCTATTAAAAAGAAATGGATTTTCGTTTTGCTTACCTACTGCAAAAACTATTGAAAAAATACCAGCATTTGTATTAAGGTCGAGTCCTGCTCCTACACCCATCAAAACACTATAATTATCATCAACAGTAAATCGTTTTTCAGTATATGCAAGATCATAAAATAAGAATAATGCCGATTGCTCCTCAAACAAATACCGAAATTCCGCATTAAAAATACTATAAGATGAAGCTGGAATAGATAATTCGTCAAAACCTCGTATGCTATTTAAACCTCCGATTCGGTCAAGCTCATTGTCAAATATTTTTTCCGAATAAATCATTGATGTATAAGTGCGTAACTTAATGCTCATATAAGAGAACAAAGGTATATATGCACTCAACGACACAAATGAAATATTTTGAAATAATGGTTTGCTTTCTTCATCAATTTGCTGGTTTTTTGTACCAAACGAAGTACTCAAATCGAGCATAATACCCGAACGAGGCGACATATTATTATCAGTTTTAATAAATCTATAACTAACTCCAAACAAGTTTGAACTAAATCCCGAGTAATTCGTATCGGTAAGATTTTCATCTTGCCCCAACAAATAGGAAGTTTTGCGTCTAAAAAAAAACTCTGTTCCATTTGCGGTATTGCTTCCATAAATCAGTCGTCCAGTAAAATCGGTATTTACATAAGTTGAGTCTTTCTTTTCTATGTCAAATTTAGCACCTACACCAAACTGGGAGCGAAATAAATAAGGTAGCGAAAATTCTGTTTTTAAATTTTGACTTAACAACTCAAATTTTTGCCACTTAAAAGAAAACAACTCCCCTGCCCCTACACTATTCAATAGATATAAATTAATATCTCCTGTTACCAATAATTTACCAGTAGTTTTATTATTTGGCAATATCCCTATCATACCATTAAAGCTATTAGACTTTTTCTTTTTTAGATATAGTAATATATCGGCATTATCTTCACCAAAAGCTAACTGAAAAGGTCTGGTTTGCTCAATAAATTTAAGATTTTTCAACTTATTATCGATTTGATTTATTTTTCCCATCGAAAAAACATCCGATTTTTTAATCTCCAAATAACTTTCGATATAATGTTGCCTTATTTTTGTGTCCGATTTAATATGCACACTGTCAAAATAAAATCTTTGTCCCTCATCAAGTTGCAAACGCACATACATTAGGCTATCAGAATTTATTACCAGCGAATCTGTAATAATACTTGCAAAAGGATAACCTTTATTAGCAGCATCTGTTAATGCGTCTCCAAAGACTTTATGTAAGTTATTCACATCAACGACTTTACGCTTTAATATTTTCTTTTGATAAACATTTTTAAACTCGTCTGGCAGAATAAAATCAAGCTTATCCCACTTAAATTTGTTGCCAGTTGTAAAATATGCCAATATTTCGGAAGTATCCGCAACAATGCTATCAAAGCCCGCTTCGATGTATCCTTGAGCATAATAATCAGCTCTGTACTCGTTAAGGATTATATTCAAATCGGCACTATCTCGGGTGTTTATTTTGATATCCATTAAGAAATCATCAGCAACAAATTGACGCTTAAAAATACTAAGCTCAGTTTGTGCAAACAAATACGTGCTTGACAACAAAAAAAAGATTAAATAAAAATAATATTTACAACTGAATATCATTCATTGCAGATTCTCTTAATAGAACCATTTTCAGCGTCAAATATTATTTTAAGATGTTTATTTTTAAACATTTTTGACGGTAAATTTGTCACACTGCCATATTGTGGGATTACAAAAGACTGTTTAGCATAAGTATTATCGTCAAACTCAACACTAAGCACACCATGTCCCGGTACTCGATAAAACAAGCCTTTAGTTTTTTCTTTTAATTTTGTTTGTCGCTTATAAAAGTTCTCTAATTCTGTAGTTATCTCACATTTTTTGTATTTCAGGTAAACAGGTTCTGTATCTCCAGCTGCGGTTCGACATATTCCCCTTTCTTCTGATAAGTGAAAGATTGGAATTCTATCAGATTTGTGATTTGTTATTGGATTAAATGTGTAATAAAAGCTATTTTCAACGGCAATTTCTTTACCGATAAACAGTTCGAGATACTGACGTTCAAGCTCATCGAGTTGTTTAATAAGACGCACTAAATCTTTAGGAGGTCTTTCGTCATCAAATTGTACTGTTTGTAGTTTGAATCTTCTTTTACGCATTTTAATGATATAATTTGCGGCTTCTTCGGCTTTTTGCTCAAAGTCTTTGCTTGTAATCACAGTATTGTAAACTGGGATTTTCTGAAAAACAGAATCTAATTGAATAACTTTATATGTAGTATCAGTTATACCGATAAAATTTCTTTTTACGCCATAATCAGTATAAATAGGTGAGTCTAGATCAAAGTATTCTGGTATATTTTGATATTTTAATTCATTTAACACCGTTTGATCATCAACATTTTCATTATAAGCAGTAATTACACCACGATTATCAAAACACAGCGAGCCCTTATTGTCTAATACAATAAAACCTGCCAAGGGATCAATTACAGAAACTTGCACAAACTCAACTGCAGTAATATCAGAATAAGTATAAGATTTTTTAGGAGCATCGTTAATTGACAAGTATTTTTCGGCAAAGTTATAAAATGGCCCAGGAATAAACTTAGAGGTTTTTACATCAACTTTTACATGTATTAATGTTTGTGGAAGATAATACACAGGTGCATTTCCCTTAATTTGAAGTGCAGTATCAGTAATTGGAACAACATTTATTTGCGAAAAGCCTAATAATCCATATCCAAGCACACTTAGTAATAAAATAATTTTCTTCATAAAAATGGTTTTAAGAACAAATGCAAATATACGAAATCTTTGGAAAATTAAAATTACTGTTGTCCGATAAAAATATATTTAAAATTCATGCAATTTTGAAATGTTTCGTCCAACGGACTTTTAACTTTATTAATCTAAGTTCGATATGATTTTGGTTTATTTTACTGACGTTTACATTGCCTCCAATTTACCGGCAGAAATAGGATTTGATTTTTTTTACTTTCCATCATCCGCCTTTTTGCGGTTATGGAAACGTAAAAAAGCACAGGAGTTCTTAAATTATCAAGTTATACCAATTTGATATCAAAACGCCCAAAATAAATTTAAAAGATATTTTTGTTTTACAATCTTCAAATTTACAGCATAGCAGCACTTACAGTCAAAACTTTAAGTGAAGTAAAACGGAAATAGATGAAGAATTTATCGGATGTTTTGGTAACAAATTGGTATAATTAACAGATTTCTCATTTAAAACTTGTTCATTTAGCTTCCATTTCAAAATTCAAAAATACCTGAGATAAATTATTGATAATATCGGAAGCAGATAGTGCCATTTCACCAACTTTTTGTTTGGCAAAATCTCCAGCTTTCGAATGGAAATACACGCCAAGAATTGCAGCCATTTCTGATGAATATCCTTGTGCCAAAAGTGATGCAATAACACCAGTTAGCACATCGCCACTTCCGCCTGTTGCCATTCCAGGATTTCCTTCTATATTAAAGAAAACTCGTCCATTGGGCAAGGAGATGGCAGTTATTCCACCTTTAAGAATAATTACAATTGATTTTTCGACTGATATTTTTTGCATAAATTCAATTTTCTGCCACGAATTATCAAATTTCCCAAAAAGTCTTTCAAATTCCTTTGGGTGCGGCGTTAAAATAGTATCTGGTTTAATAATATTCAGAAAATCTTTTGTTTCAGACAAAAGATTTAGAGCATCAGCATCAATTACCACAGGCACTTTACACACCTTTAAGAATCTTATTAGCATATCTTTACTAATGTTTTTAGTATCCAAACCAGGACCAATTCCAATAACATTATACTTAAAAATATTTTCGATATTACTACAATGTTTATCGTGATTATCAACATTTATCATAACTTCTGGCACGGAGATTTGCATAATATCAACCAATTTTGCTGGTAAATGAGCAGTAATCAATCCTGCACCCGATTTAAGAGCAGCTTTTACAGTAAGAACAGCAGCACCGGCTTTTCCGTAACTTCCAGCTATTATTAATAGATGTCCAAAATTGCCTTTGTGGTTAAAACGAGCTCTTTTTTTGAAATTTGCACTTGCAAATTCCTTGTCAGTAATATAGTAATTCGAGTCTATAGATTTGATTGCATCTAAGCTAAGACCGATTGGTACAGCAACAATTTGACCACAAAACTTATGATTTTCTGCAAACAACATAGAAATTGAAGGGAATTGTAAAGCATAAGTAATATTAGCCTGTACAATTGCACCATTATTATTTGTATTATCTTCGCCAAACAATCCTGACGGCATATCTACCGAAATAACAGTATTACCTGATAAATTAATTTTATTTATTACTTTGGCGAACTCTCCACTAGTTTCTCTTGATAGTCCGCTTCCAAAAATCGCATCAATAATTATCGCATCATCAGACATAATCATTTCTTCAGATTCAGAAATTTCATGTACTATATTTTCATTAAGTTTTTTTAGTCTCCTTAAATTTTCGTTACAATCTTGGCTCATTGATTTTGTAAATCGGCAAACAAAAGTATTAACTTCATAATTATTTTCTAATAATAAACGTGCAATAACTAATCCGTCGCCTCCATTATTACCTGGACCTACTACCACGCAAAACTTTGGAAAACCGTCAACTAATGACATAATACGCTCAAAAACTGTTTTTGCAGCTCTTTCCATCAAGTTTATGGATGTTATTGGCTCATTTTCGATAGTGTATTTATCAATTTCTTGGACTTGTGATGATTTAAAAATTTTCATTTTGGTTGCAGTTTAGTTTTGTCTGGTAAAATTAGTAAAATCAATTAAATTTCCAAAATGA
>CAYNKH010000185.1:0-5751 GCA_964397745.1 uncultured Bacteroidales bacterium
ACACACTTGAAATCGCCACAATACCAACAAATAATAATATTTTTTTCATCATTTAAATAATTTAATTAATATTTTGAATTTTCTCACTTACAAATTTTAGACCAAAAACCAAAATTGCAATCTAAATTTATTCTAAAGATCATTTTAAATGTTTAAAAAATCTAATCTCGCTTGAGGAACAGCATCCAAATTAGAAATTTTGCCGCTAAGGTACATAAAATGTCCAACTAATGCTATCATAGCAGCATTATCTGTTGTATATTTGATTTTAGGCAAATGCAAAGTCCAATTATTTGCAAAAGCTAAATCGCTTAAATCCTTACGTAAGCCTGAATTTGCACTTACTCCGCCCGAAATGGCGATTTGCGTAATCCCTGTTAAATTTACAGCTTTAATCAATTTCTCAAGCAAAATTTCAACTATCGTTTTCTGCAAAGAAGCAGCCAAATCGTTAATATTTTGTTCAATAAACGATGAGTTATGCTTTAGGTTGTCTCTTAAATAATATAAAAATGATGTTTTTAGACCACTGAAGCTAAAATCCAGAGCATCAACTCTCGGTTTGCTAAAAGAGAATTTATCTTTATTTCCAATTTGTGCCAACCGATCAATTACAGGTCCGCCCGGATAACCAAGCCCCATTACTTTGGCACATTTATCAAAAGCCTCTCCTGCTGCGTCATCAATTGTTTTTCCAAGAATTTCGTAACTAAGATAATCTTTAACAAGTACAATTTGCGTATGTCCGCCCGAAACGAGTAAGCACAAATAAGGAAATTTTGCAACAAACCTCTCCTCCTCTTTTTCGCGCAACATGTGAACCAGCAGATGTCCATGCAAATGATTAACACCCACCAAAGGTACCCCAGTTGCAACCGACAAGCCTTTGGCAAAAGAAGCTCCAACCATCAACGAACCCAATAAACCCGGACCTAAAGTAAAAGCAACCGCATCAATCTCCGACATTTTTACTTCAGCAATACTTAAAGCCTCTTTTACGACTAAAACAATATTTTGTTGATGAGCCCTACTTGCAAGCTCAGGAACAACACCTCCATACTTTTCATGAATATGTTGAGTATTTATAATATTCGAGTGTAATTTTGCACCACAAAGCACTGCTGCTGATGTATCATCACACGAAGATTCTATTCCTAATATTTTTAAACTCATAATTGTGAACAAAAATACAATTTTTGCATCATTTTATTGTTTTTTTTCATAATATTTGTAAATTAACTAAAAAACGAATTGTTTTGTTGAGAATAAAACTAAAAAGGCTGATTATCATAATGTTCATGATTTTTATCAAGAACATTATTTTGGCTATAATTTTAGTTAATTCGGCTTTTATGCAAAGCTATCTAACAAAACAAACCATTATATTCTTTGCAGATCACTACGAGATAGACTTAAAAGTTGATAATGTCTATATTAAATTACCAAACAAAATTGTTTTTTCTAAAATTGGATTAATGGATGCAAATGGCGATACTCTATTATTAACAGAGGAACTTAGTGCCAAAATAGCATCAATAAAGATTTTCGATTCTGAATTGTACATTCATCATATTAATTTATTAGACCCTCAAATCAATATTATAGTTGACACTAACGGAGTAGGGAATTATAAATATATTCTCGACAAATTTACTTCAGAAAAAGCAGACACAATAGCCTCAAAAGGATTTGATATTTTTTGTAATAATTTTGAAATTACAAATGCAGATTTATCATACATAGATTTACGAGAACCTCCCGACAATGGAATTTTCAATCCTGCAAACATTTCTGTTACAGGTCTTAACCTTCAAGTAAGCGATTTTAAGTTCTACAACGACAGTCTCGAATTAGAAATTAAAAAGTTTAATCTATCTGAGAAATCGGGCTTAAATATTAAGGAGTTTACTGGTCATTTTAAATATTGCGATACTGCAATAAATATCAGTAATTTTACTTTACTGACCAATAACTCACAATTTAAGTGCTCGGTTATAGAAGCTTATGGTACGGATGCGAGTTACTTACTTGATCCAATAAATAAGATGACAGTTGAAGTCAATATTGACACTTTGGTTTTTGATGTTGCAGATATAAGTCCATTTATGTCTGAATATCGTCATCTACATGATAAAATTAGACTCTCAGGAAACTTTAAAGGCAAACTTTCAAACTTTAAATTTAAAAAATTCAATATAGCCTATGGAGACGATACAAAAATGATTGCAAACTTATCGGTTGATGGTTTGCCCAATTTTGACATGACCTTTATTTTTGGAGATGTAAGCGAATTTACAACTTCAAGTAGAGATATAAAAAGACTTATTAGATTAAGTTCTCCAAAAAAACACACCCCACTACCCTCGGTAATAAACGAAATTGGCAATATTTCGTTTCAAGGCAATATAGCAGGTTTGTTTAACGATTTAGTTGCGTACGGAGAATTTAATACTGGATTAGGAGCTCTTAAAACAGATATCGCTATTGTAACAGATCTTGCAACAAAGAGTATTAATTACAACGGAAAATTAGACGCATACAAATTTGATCTTGGCAAGATAACTGGAGATCCAGAAACATTTGGCAATTTGAGTTTAACATCACAAATTACTGGTAATGTTGATTCGACAGGGAATTTTGCCGCAAATATTGACTGTAATGTAAGCGAATTAGAACTTTTGGGATACAATTACTCAGGAATTACTCTAAATGGAGATGTGTCTAATACTTTTTTTGATGGAGAGCTTTTTATTGACGATCCTAACTTACAAGTGGAATTTTTAGGAAAGTATAAATATGGAGGAAAAGAGCAATATATTGATTTTTCAACAGATATTTGGGCAAATCTCAATGGTTTAAATATTACCAAAGACAGTTTAGCCTCCGAGATTCATCTTGCATTAGCCTGCGATATGTCGGGCGACTTACTCACAAGACCAGAAGGGAATTTGTATTTAAGCCAGTTAAATTACGTTACCAAAGGTAAGTCTCTAAAACTCAACCAATTAAGCTTCAATAGTTTTATTGATGAGTACGACCAACAATATCTTACCTTAAGATCAGATTATGTGGATATGAATTTTTACGGCAGTTTTCTTTTTGCTGAATTATCTCAAGAGTTTTATAATATTTTGGCAAGTTATGTTCCAGCATTTCTTGGCGAGCCTTTAATCTTTGAGACAACTAGTGATAATATTGCAAATTTCGATATTAGATTAAAAAGGCTTAATAATTTTACCCGAATATATGCCCCAAAACTTGACATCGACAGTGATATTTTTGCCGAAGGAATGTTTTCGGGTAAGGATAAGCGATTTGACGCAATCTTTAGTATTCCAGTAATAAAATTTGACAGTATTTATCTTTGGGGTAATGAATTTAATGTTAATGGCTACTCAGATTCTCTCGACATAAATTTGACAATGCAAGAAGTAAGTTCAAGAAAATTCCCGTGGTTTGAAAACATTAATCTAAATTTAGATATTGCAAAAGACAGCCTGACACTAGCTTTAAATTGGGATAATTTTGACGAGATTAGAAATGCTGGAAACGTTAAAATTGGTACAAAGTTATTAAAAAAAGATAGTGTTTTTTTACCGAGAATAGAAAACATAATACACAAATCAGAAGTTATTGTTGAAAACAAGCTTTGGACAGTTAGTAAAACTCCAATTACAGTTAACGGACAAGAAGTTACTATCAACTACTTTTCGTTAACTCACGAAGATCAGGTTTTAAATATTGATGGGATAATTTCGTCGGATAAAACTAAACTATTAAGATTTTTAATCAATAATGTTGATATTAGTAATTTTAACACCTACATAAGCAATACTGGATATGAATTACAAGGAATTTTATCAGGTAATGGTAGGATAGCCAACATTTACGATGTTCCAAGCCTAAGATCCTCATTGAGCATTAACGATTTCAAAATTAACCAGGAAGATTTTGGCAGATTTGATCTTTCAGCAATATGGGAAGGCGAAAGTAATGGATTTAAAATTGACGGAACTAACAAATACATGAAAATAAGAGGGAGTTACTCACCCGAAACGGATATATTAGATGCAAATCTGACAGTTGATAACTTTAAATTAGATATATTACAACCGTATTTACTAGAATTTGAAGTTAGCGAGCTCGCTGGAGCGGTTGACATTGTACTTAACGTTGAAGGAAGTTTAAAAGAGCCTAAATTATCGGGAGAAGTTAGTTTTGAAAAAGCCGAGTTTATGTATGACTTCTTAAAACTAAAAGCCTTTACAAACGATAAGGTACTAATAACTAACGATGCAATATTGTTTAATGATTTTAAGATTTATGACGAAAAAGCAAATAAAGGTAGCGTAAACGGAGGTATTTACCATAATAATTTTAAAGATATTTTTATCGACCTAAAAGTTGATGCAAATAAAATGAAGTTACTTAACACTACCGAAAAAGATAACAGCCTTTATTATGGCACTGCTTATGGCACTGGAAATGTAAGAATTTCAGGAACACTAGATAATTTTGGAATTGACGTTACGGCAAAAACAGAACCTAATACTGTTTTTGTATTACCAATGACCGAATCGTACGAAGGGGGAAATATATCGTATGTTACATTTATTCAACCAAAAATAGACTCAACAGATAATCAAACAGTGAAGCCTTTAGCATCTGGAACAGATTATTATTTTAAAATGGACATCGAAGTAACACCAGATGCCGAGGCACAAATAGTTTTTGACCCAAAAGTTGGTGATCTTATACGTGGATTTTGTCAAGGCAATTTAAAAATGGAATACACTTCGGATGAAGAATTTTACATGTATGGAGAGTTAGAAGTAGTAGAAGGGGATTATCTATTTACCTTAGAAAATATAATAAATAAAAAATTCCATGTAAAACCTGGTGGCACTATTGTATGGTCAGGCAGTGCTTACGATGCCATAATAGATCTTGATGCGGTTTACAACACCAGAGCTCCTTTAAAAGACCTAATGGCAGCCCTCTCCGACTCTAGCGACATGTACAACAAACCTGTAAATGTTGAATGCCAAATGCACATGTCTGGAAATTTAATGACACCTGATATACAGTTTAGTATTAATGTTCCAAACGCCAACGATAAAGCTAAAGCACAACTTGCTAACCTAACGCAAGATGAAATAAATAAACAGTTGCTTTATTTACTTATAATGAACAGATTTTATAATCCAAACCAAACTGCTGGTATGGGTAATGAAATGGGCTCTACAACAAATGCTTTCGGGGTTACTTCCAGCGAATTACTGTCAAATCAAGTAAGCAACTGGTTATCTCAGATTAGTAAAGATTTTGACATTGGATTTAATTATCGTCCTGGCACCGAAATGTCTGGTCAAGAGTTAGAAGTAGCTCTCTCAACTCAAATTTTAAACGACCGAGTATTAATTAATGGTAATGTTGGATATGGCGAAGACAAAACAAATACAAATAGTTTAGTTGGAGATTTCGAAGTTCAGCTAAAAGTTAACAAAAAAGGAAGTTTTAGATTAAAAGGTTTTACCAGAGCAAATGATGATCTCGAAGCCGAATTTGGACCATATACAAACGGAGTTGGTATTTTTTACACAGAAGATTTTAATACTTTTGGCGAATTAATCACAAAGTTTTGGAACGGTATAACATTCAAGAAAATGCGTGACAAACGAAAAGCAAAAAGAAAATTAAGTGAAGTAACGGGATAGGGTTAAACTGTTTTGGGTTTTGGGTTTTGGGTTT
>CAYNKH010000186.1:0-5737 GCA_964397745.1 uncultured Bacteroidales bacterium
ATAACCTGTCATTTCGAGCAAAGTGAGAGATCTCTTTGCTGTATAATTTAATATTTAATTTAACGCTAAACAACACTTGATATCGTACGCATTAATTATCGTAATCCTCAAAGTACTTTTGTATTAAAAGCTCTAATTTATTTCTTTGAATTGGTTTCGAGATATAATTACTACAGCCTGCTATTATTGATTTTTCTCTGTCATTGGAAAGTGCAAATGCCGTTTGAGAGACAATAATTATTTTCTTGTTAAATTTTCTTATTTGTCTCGTGGTTTCATAGCCGTCCATATCAGGCAATAGAATATCCATTAATACCAAATCAATATCAGGATTGCTTTTACAAATTTCAACAGCATCCTTACCTGCACTTACGCTAATAATTTCTTTTGCAAAATCACTTACCATAAATGAAAGCAGTTGTGCGGAAAACTCATCATCTTCAACTATTAATATTTTAAGATTTCGCACCTGATTTTGTTTTGCACTAATAGTTTCAGAACTATCAATTTCAGGAACAGTGACATTTAAGTAAGGCAAAGTAAAATAAAATGTGGAGCCCACACCCTCCTCACTTTTCATCCATAATTTACCACCAAGCATTTCAACATAAGCTTTCGCAATAGTTAAACCAAGACCAGAACCCTGCAGAGCCATACTGTCTTTAATATCAGCTTGTATAAAACGCTCAAAAACTGCCGTTTGGCGGTGTTTGGGAATACCAGCACCTGTATCTCTAACATAAAACTCAAGTTCGGTTTTGGCACTGTTCAAAACATATCCAAATTCAATTGAACCATGATTTGTGTACTTAATGGCATTTCTAACTAAATTAGCAAAGATACTATTGAGTTTTGAATCGTCTGTTCTTATTATAGATTCTTCGTCTCGCAAAAACTTTGACAATCTTAATTCGAGATTCTTTTTCTCAGCCTCAGGCATAAAGAAATTGCAACAGTCTTGTAAAACTTTGTTAAGCTTAAGGTCTGTAATATTCACAAGCATTTGGCCCGATTCTATTTTAGAAATATCAATTATTCCATTTATGGTATTTAGTAGGCGCTCACCACATTTTTCAATAATTTGAATATATTCTTGTTGGTCTTCTCTTTTCAAATTTAAGTCTTTTAACATACTGGCAAAACCTAAAATCCCATTCATGGGAGTACGAATTTCGTGGCTCATATTGGCAAGAAAAGCAGATTTTAAACTATCACTTTCTTCTGCACGCTCTTTAGCAATTCGTAATTCATTTTCATGTTTTTTTCGAGTAGTTATATCTTGTACAAAGCCAATTGCTTTAATTGCATTTCCATTAGTATTAAATTCGATTGTTGCTTTTTCCCTTACCCATTTGTGTTTTCTTTTAACAATAATCCTATGCTCAATATCATATACCCCACTTGTTAATGCATCAAGCCATTTCTCTGTAAAGTAATCTCTGTCTTCAGGATGGATAGACTTAATAAATATTTCGTAAGTCATTTCAGTACCCAGTGGGATACCAAATATTTTATAAGTCTCGTCAGTCCAGAAGAGCTTATTGGCCAATAAATCGAGTTCCCACGTTCCAATATTGCCCAATTCTTGGGCTTTTTCTAAATAATATTGGTTCTTTAGTAGGTGTGCTTCAGTTTCTTTCCGCACAGTAATATCGGTGCCAATTGCAGTTACAATTCCATTATTGTCTGCAGGAGAGCCTTGCCAAGCCATCCACTTATAAGTACCGTCTTTACATAAATATCTATTTTCAAAGCAAATAACTTCTTTGCCATTTATCTGTTCTGCAACTTTATCTGTTGTTTCCTTAACATCATCAGGATGAATCATTTCTGGTATTAGCGTCGAAGTAAATTCTTCAACCGAATATCCTAAAGTTTTTGTTACCGCCTCGTTAACTTCGATAAAAAAACCGGTATTTGTGTTTGCTTTTGAAATAATACTTGGCGATAAACGAAAAGTGTTTCTAAGATTTTCTTCTGCTATTTGTATTTTGATTTCACTTTCTTTCCTTGCAGTAATATCCGCCAAAGTTAACAAACAGAAATCCCCAATTTGAGAGATTACGCCACTAATAATTACATATATTGGCGGCTTATCTTTTATTGCCAGTACAACTTCACAAGTTTGTTTTACTTTTGTCATTAAAACACTTTCTAAAAAAACTCGAAAAACAGAACGTGTATTTTCGGACACAAAAAGTGCAAATGCACTTTTCATTAATTGGGACCTATCTTTATGCAGAATATTTGCCGCAGCAAAATTAATTTTAGTAATATTACCTGTTTTAGAAAGCGTCATAAAACCAGAAGGAGCATAGTCATAAAGTTCGGCATAATTATCTTCTGCCTTTTCTAATGCACTAACCAGTTCTTCGTTTTGCATTTCCAGTTCAATCTGATGCACTTCCAATTCATGAATTAGTTTAAGCATATCTACTTCAGCAGCAGGAGCCTTTACCTTATTTTGCTTCAATTTTAGATGTTCTTCAGCTTTTTGGCGGAGCATTTCTGCGTCAGTTATTTTTTTGTTTTTCATAATTCACGTATATTATGTTTACGGAGTATGCCAATTGTTTCATGGAGTTTTGCCTCCAGATTTTTAGCTTCGGTGATGTCAATAAATGTAATCACTAATCCGTCAATATGGTCATCTAACGTGCGATAGGGCATAATACGAACCTTAAACCATTTTTTATCGTCAGTAGATATGGCAGTTTCTTTAAACACAAGTTTCTGCAAAACTTCTTTGGCATCCTTTTGTAATTCAGGATAATCCAGATTAGAAACCAAATCCGTAAATGGTCGTCCAATGTCCGAATGTCGCAATTTGAATAGTTCAGTAAGTTGTTCGGTAAAACGGCGAATATTTAACTCTTTATCAAGAAATAAGGTGGCAATATCGGTACTGTTCAAAAGGTTTTTCATATCATTTTCGGCAATCACATAATCAGCGACCTTGCTTTGCAACTCAGCATTAACAGTTTGTAACTCTTCGTTTAAACTTTGCATTTCTTCCTTCGATGTTGTGAGTTCTTCATTTGTTGACTGTAATTCCTCGTTTGTCGATTGCATTTCTTCCTGTGTTGTCTGCATTTCTTCGCGTGTATTTTGAAGTTCTTCACGAACACGCTGTAATTCAAGCTCTGAGTCTTGCTCTCGAATTGTTGCCCCCTTAGTTCCTCTTTTCGGTTTTTTAAGGTCTATTTTCTGAATATCATCCACATCCGTAAAAACAATAATAATTGTTCCTTTAATGGCTGTGGGCTTTTCAATCAATTGAAGTGTGAGATTTACGCTTTGTGTACCACCGTTTGTCCCAATTATTAAGTTAAATAGTTTTACCGGTTCATAATTTTGTTTTGCTTGTCGAATTGCTCTGGAAAGTTCGTTACGCAGGCCTTCTCGTGCCATAGCATATATGTTCAAATTGGCTTTTCCGGCGGCTGGTTCTAAATATTTTCCTGTACGGCCAGTAATATACAAAATATCGCCTTCTCCGTTTATCAAAACGCTGGCAGGGGCAAATTGCTGTAACAATAACTGGTCAGCAAGTGTTTGGATATTTTCAGTATTTTTTATAGGTTGTAAATCATTTGTCATTTTTTTCGTTGAATGGGTTAAAGAATTCGGAAAATTCAATAATTCCTTATTTCCAGGAATTGCCAAACTTTTATATATTTTCAACTTTGCATCAATTGGTACAAACTGTTTGTTTTGAGAATTGTCATTTTCTGCTGTGCCAAGAACCATTACACCTCCTGCATTTAAACTATAATGGAATAAACTCATCAGGTTTTTTTGCAATTCTGGTTCCACATATATTAACAAATTGCGACAAAAAAGAAACTCTAACTTAGTAAATGGTGGTTCTTTAGTTACATTGTGTGGTGCAAATACTATCATTTCGCGGATGTCTGCATTTACACGAAAACCTGTTTCTTCTTTAATAAAAAACGTATTAATCCGCTTAGTTGAAACATTGGCAACAATATTTTGACTAAAAAAAACCTTTTCGGGCTTTTTCAATGGCATCGTTATCAATGTCAGTAGCAAATATTTTTAAAGTGAGATTTTTTTCATTTTTTACCTTCTCGTAAGCTTCCTTAAAAATCATTGCCAGAGAATACGCTTCTTCGCCTGTCGAACAAGCCGTTACCCATGCACGTAAGACATATCCATTTGGCAAAGTTTCAAATAGTTCTGGCAATACCTTGTCTTTCAATTTTTCCCACACAAGCTGGTCTCTAAAAAAGTTTGTAACTCCAATCAACAATTCTTTAAAAAGAACATCTAACTCTTGAGGATTTTCCTGCAAGAACCGAACGTAATTTGCAATTTTATTAATTTGATGCACATCCATGCGACGCTCAATTCGTCTGTACAAAGCATTTTTTTTATACAATGAAAAATCATGTCCTGTTTGTGTTCGAAGCAGAAGTACTATTTTTTCGAGATTGTTTTTGCTTTTATTATTAATTCCAGTTTCACTCCTTGTTACCCTGATGTGTTTGAGAAGATTAATCAATTTTTGGGGCAGTTCATTTGCCGCAGCTAAAATATCGACATTTACTTCATTTAGTGCACTTTTTGGCATTCCGTCAAATCTTGCAGTTTTAGGGTCTTGCACCAGTACAATTCCGTCTTTTTCTTTTATAGCTTTTAGTCCTAAACTGCCATCCGAGCCCATACCTGAAAGTATAACACCTATACTTTTTTCACTCTGGTCGTCAGCTAATGAGCGAAAAAAACAATCAATAGGAAGACGTAAGCCACGCGACTCAACAGGGTCAAACAAATGCAAATATCCGTTCAAGACAGACATACTTTTATTTGGCGGGATAACATATACATGGTTTTCTTGAATCTGCATACGGTCTTTAGCTTGAAATACTTTCATTTCAGTTGTCCGTTGCAAAAGTTCGGGTATTATTCCCACATGCGTTGGGTCAAGATGCTGAATTACTACAAAAGCAAGCCCACTATCAATAGGAGTTTTTTTAAAAAATTGTTCTAAAGCCTCTAAACCTCCAGCCGATGCTCCAATCCCAACAATCGGAAAACCTATTGATTTTGGAATCTGTTTTTTTACAGATTCATTAACAGAATTATCTTTTTTTGTAGTTTTCTTTTTCATGCTTTCCAATTATTTGCTTAGTTCAAATATACGTCATTTTTCATCAGCTATAACTGTTGAACGCATATATTTTATTGGTGATCAATAAATGGCACTAAATTATCAATATCATTATATGATAAATGCATCCAATTCAATAGTCCTTCAATCGTAGAAAATGGTTGGTAAATTACACTTTTACCTTTAATTAAATTAGCTAAAATCATTGCTCCAGTTGTGGGTAATTGCAGATTCGAGATATTTGCCCATTGTATTTTACGAAATCTTTTTTTTAATTTTTCATTAAAAAACAATCCGATTTTCGCAATAGGGGAAGCAGTTGTTTCGACAATTATTGCGTTCCTATAATCTGTTATAAGTAACAGTTTTTCATCATTTATCTTTGAATTGTAAATTATATTTAAAAAACCAATAATTTGAAGATGATTAATTTTACCGATAATCTCGACATAAAAAAGATTTTTACTTTCATTAAACTTAATTTTATACGTATTTTCTTTCATAATTTTAAGTTCAGATAAAAAATAATAGATATACATATTTATACATACATATGCAAAGATAAGGCATAAAATAGTTTTTTTTTGGTTTTTACCAACTTTT
>CAYNKH010000187.1:0-5609 GCA_964397745.1 uncultured Bacteroidales bacterium
ATCGGTTACAGTTACTGTATAGTTTCCGACTCCTAAGCCTGAAATTGTTTGGCTTGTTTGAGCAGGTGTGGTACTCCACACATAAGATACTGGAACTGTTCCGCCTGTTTGGCTTGCTGTTAGTTCTCCATCTGTTACGCCAGAGCACGTAATAGGAGTAGGAGTTATAGATGCACTTATATTTACAAAAGTAACATCTGCGGTAGCACTTGCCGAACAAGCTTGATTATCCGAGATAGTGAGTGAGTATGTTCCAGAAGACGAAACTGTATAAGTGGACGTTGTAGCATTGTCCTGCCATAAAAAATCTACTCCACTAACATTCGGATTTATAACAAACGGTCCACCATTACAAATAAGCGTATCATTTATAAAATCGAAAGGGGGCAGGGCGTTTGAAACATGCACAAGCATAGTAAGTGAGTCTTCGACACAACTGCCGTCTCTTGTAAAGTACATTGTTACTGTATAAGTACCCGAGTTTGCATAAACGTGAAATACATCAGTACCTGTAGTGATAGTGCCATCGCCAAAATCAAACCAAACCCCTGACAATCCAACTCCATCAGTATAAAACCCAACTCCATTGGTGGATTCTTCACAGTTAAGTGTGTCTTGATAGAATTCATACGAAATAGAGTCGGTGCCAATAATAATGCTAAAATCGACATTTAGAGGTTGAATATTTGCTCCTGCAAGATATCCATACGATTCAACATCACCAAAGCCGTAAACTGTGGTTAATAATCCTTCGGGACACTCTAGTTTATGTGTTCCCTGTGTGACATTTTTTCTTACGTAGGAATATGCGGAATTGGATGAAACTGTAGTCCATCCTGTTACAGCAGATCCGTCTAAAGTAACTGTACTAGTATATGGTGTTTCGCAAACAATATTTGTGTAAAATTGGTTAATAGCCGTGGTATTGAATGCTTGAAAAATCACACTTTCTAATGTTTGTTCAATCGGCGATAGCATTATCATAAAAGGATCGGAGGTTACTCCGTCACAAGATGTACCTTGACTATATTGAGCAACCGAAATTGGGTTATTTGATTCTATAAATGATGCAACAGATAATGATAATTCATGAAAACTACCAGCATTTAGGTTTATATTAGCACCTCCATTTATATTTACTATAGTTCCGTCTTCTGATGCTAGTATTCTAAATTGATCAGAACTTCTTGTCATTAAAGGTACGGTAATATATTCTTTTCCCCAAGCTTTAAGCGGTATCATTTGCTCATACAAATGGTCGCAATAGGTACACGAAAGCGGTACATTTGCACATTTATTTCCTGCAAAAACAGCAAAATTATTACAGTTGCCAACATCGGTAGCATTAACTTTTGTGCCTGTTAAATCGCCACTACTTTTAACAAGATAAACTTGCCCTTGGTTTAAAGTTATTGTGAACGGGACGTTTGCACTTACTCCTCCTATTATTGATGCAGTAGGGATTATTTCAATACTTGTATTGGCTTCAATTCCAACAACTATAAACATTGAAGGCTCAGCACTAAAAGTTGAATAAGTATTAATAATGTACGAATCTCCTAATGCATGTACAGGCATTACAAGTGTAGCATCAGATGAAGCTGTACGCTGATTTGCTGCATAAACTGCAATTTCAGAATTTGCGGTAATGTGTATGCCTTTGTTTAAAACAGCGTTACCAGTCTCAATAGCTGCAACTTGTGCAGCGGGAACAGTTACTAAAACTGAGCCATTTGCTGGAACAGTAAAATTTTGCGACCAACCTGTGCCAGGCATACTTGCTGTTCCTGAGGTACCCGATGCCGAGGTTATATAAATTAATGTATTGGCAGGATTATCAAAATTCTGCATAAATGCTAACCAAAAATCGGTACCAAGAGTACTATATTGTGCAAAAACTGATACCCACGTAATAAATATAAACGATAGAAAAATGCTTAGTTTTTTCATAATTAATAAGTTATAACAATTCCTTAGCAAATATAATGTTTTTTTTTATGTTTTATGCGTTTAATGTGTTTATTTTTAATTAGTAATAGTAATTTAGAATTAACTTATCGTTTTTTGATAAATATTAACATCTTTTGTACTTTTGTTGCGGTTTGTAAATTATTACGATGATAAGAATATCTCATGTTGAATATATAAATACATTGCCCTATAAAATTGCACTTGAAAATTCCGATTTTATTAGGAAAACCTCGCTTATCACAAAAAGTCATCCAGCAGGTTGTGCAACTGATCTTCAAAATGGAGGAGCTGATATTGGATTAGTGCCTATTGCTGCTCTTAATGACTTGCCCAATCATTCAATAATTGAAGGATTTGGTCTGGCCTCAAAACATAAAGTTAATTCTGTGCTTTTAATGTCTCAGGTCCCTCTAAGTAAGATAAATGATGTGTATTTAGATTATCAGTCCCGATCCTCTAACGGATATTTAAAAATACTATCTAATAATTATTGGAAAACAAACTTTAATTTTCTAAACTCACAACAAAACTATATTAGTAAAATAAAAGACAAAACGGCTGCTCTTGTTATTGGTGATAAAGCTCTTCAAAATTTGAATAAATTTAATTATGTTTATGATTTAGCCGAAGAATGGTATAAATTTAGCAACTTACCATCGGTTTATGCGGTTTGGGTAACTAATGGAAAGGCTGATGAGAATTATATTGCAGAGTTAAAAAAGGTTCTTGAACAAGGAGTTATAAACAGACAAGCAATTGCAACAGAAAATGCTCATTTATTCAATTATTTTGACCTTGTAAAATATCTTTGTGAAAACATTTCGTACAGAATAGAAAAGGACGAAGTGAAAAGCATGGATTTGTTTTTTAAGCTTTTGAAAAACATATCAATTTAGTTTTTCTTAAGCATCTGCCTTTTAACTACGGCAAGTGCATTGTCGAATCTTTCCTCATTAAGACCAGAAATAATATGATACGGAATTTGCAGATTTTCTATCTCATTTTGATATTGATAAAAAAGATCTAATCTATTATCTGGATTTTCTCTAACTGGATCATAAACCCAAGGTAAATCGGGATAGCAAAGTAAATGTAAAGATGCAGGTTTTAGTTTAAGATGCTCATCAACCCAAATAGGAACCTTACCAAACACACGTTTTAACCAAACTTTTGTAATTATTAAATCGGTATCGAGAAACACCAACTTGCTATTACTTTTTTCAAACGAAAGCTCTTCTTTTATCTGTAAACCTGCAATTTCGCATACATCATCGAAATTATAAGGACGTTTGAGGTTTTCTACATATTCTCTCGCAAGTTCGATTAAACAAGGAGCATTAAAATATTTTGCTAAGTCCTGTGTAAGTGTAGATTTCCCAACCGATTCGGGACCTGTAATAACTATTTTCATTTGTTTATTCATTTACAAGTGCTTTTCTCCATTTAAAATATCCCACAAAAGCCAAAACACTTAATACAGAAAATAAAATAGCCGTTGGATATAATCCTTTATAAACATATAATCCTGTAGAGGCAATATCTATGACAATCCAAAACAGCCAATTTTCCAAAATTCTACGAGCAAGTAACCATGTAGCAACAAAACTTAAAGCGGTTGTAAAAGCATCGCCAACAGGAACTGTTGAGTTTGTAAAGTTTTTTAATATCCAATAAATAAATACGAAAAATGCGACAGCAGCCAATAAGCAAATTATCCACTGTTTTAAATTAAGTTTTGTTGTTTTAATATTACCTGTTTTAGCTTTTTTAGGCTTACCTTTACTTGTAATCCAATAATACCAGCCATATAAACTTATTACAAGATAATAAACTTGAAACGACATATCAGCATAAAAACCCGAAGCATAAAAAACAAAAATATACATGCTTACCATAACTATTGACGTAAGCCAATACCAATGATTTTGTTTAATTTGTAGAAAAATCCCTACAATTCCCAAAATCGCAGCAATCAGTTCAATACGATTTATCAGAATCCAATCAACAACACTCTCCATTACTTACCTTTTAGCAAAGAGTTGTATTGTTTATCATCGAGTATTATAGTTTCGGCATGTTTAAAGAAAGGGTTAAACTCATTGTATATTTGCCAAAACTCACTATTTTTCCATATATCTCCAGCAATAAGAGCCTTTAAGTGACTTTTAAGATAAATATTTTGCTCTCTTGTTGGTTTGGTAAGCGAATCGATATTTATTTCTGCCTCTTTTGCTTCAGTCAATAACTCATCAAGAATCTTATTGTCAACTTCAAAGGTTTTTCTAAAAGTCTCTACATCAGGATATTTTGCTTTAAATTCAGCACGATTTCTATCAACATAGGTAGAAATAAATGTAAAAAGGACGTTTTTTCGTAGTAATTCGATATGATAATCAGATCTCAATGTAGTATCAACCGCAACAAACTCATCGGGCATAATACCACCGCCACCATATACATTTTTCTTATAAACAAGAGTTGTATATTTAAGTGAATCTGCAAATTGTATGCTATCGACATTCATAAATTCACCATGCAAAAATCTGTTAGTAATATCTTGAGCATATTCATCGTAGCCTTCTTTATATGGCTTTTGTATAAGACGACCAGTAGGTGTATAATATCGAGCAATTGTAAGTCTTACAGCCGATCCGTCGGTTAGCATCATTTCGCGTTGCACAAGTCCTTTTCCAAATGTTCTTCTACCCACAATGACTGCTCTATCCCAATCTTGCAATGCACCTGAAACAATTTCAGAAGCTGAAGCTGAACCTTCGTCAACAATTACCACAAGTTTACCTTTTTTAAATCTGCCTTTTTCGGTTGATTTATATTCGATACGTGGCATTTTAGAACCTTCGGTATAAACAATAAGTTTATCGTTTTTCAAAAACTCATCGCACAAATTAACGGCTTTATCAAGATAACCGCCAGTGTTACCAGAGAGATCTAATATAATATCTTTTACTCCTGCAGTTTCAAATTTTTGAAAAACAGAATCCAGTTCTGCTTCAGTCGAACGAGCGAACCTATTTAATCTAATATATCCGATATTTTCATCTGTAATATAACTCGCATCGACACTATAAATAGGAATTTTATCACGAATGATTTTAAAATCTAATAAATTTTTAGAACCTCTACGTTTTATTGAGACGGTTACTTCTGTCCCTTTTTTTCCACGCAATCTTTCAGCAACTCCCGTATTATCAATTTTAACACCAGCAATAATTTCGTCATCAACTTTCACAATTCTATCGCCTGTCATTAAGCCAACTTTTTCTGATGGTCCTCCGCTTATTACTCCAACAATTACGAGCGTGTCCTCCATTATTCTAAACTGAATACCAATTCCTTCAAAGCTACCTTCGAGAGGTTCTTTCATTTTTTCAATTTCTTCGGAACTGATATACACCGAATGGGGGTCTAATTCTTTCAACATTTCGACAATTGCAACTTCAACAAGATCGTCAAGATCGACTGTATCAACATAAGCTATATCGATAAGTGCTAACATTTTATTAAACTTTCTTGCTTGCGAATTTACGTCTTGGCCAAATACAAATGCCACAACAAATATAAAAGTGAATGCTAAAAATATCTTATTTAATTTCATCTATATCTTATTTAATTTAATA
>CAYNKH010000188.1:0-5607 GCA_964397745.1 uncultured Bacteroidales bacterium
GTACCAGTAATTATTTCAAAACAATCGGGAGTTGCCGAAATTTTACGTCATGCTTTAAAAGTTGACTTTTGGGATGTGGACGATTTAGCTGATGCTATTTACGGTATGTTGCACTACGAAGCCTTATCAAAAATGTTTATTAAATATGGAAAAATAGAGGTGGAAAATTTAAGATGGGAAAACTCAGCTTATAAAGTTAGAGAAGTGTATAAAACTTTGATTTAAACAATTATAAATAAAATATTATGAGAACAATTTGCTTTTACTTTCAGGTTCATCAACCATTTAGGTTGAAAAAATACAGGTTTTTTGATATTGGCAATGACCATCATTATTTTAATGATTTTGAAAACAAAAGCATTATGCGTAAAGTTGCCGAGAAGTGCTACTTACCAACAAACCAAACCTTTCTTGATTTGATACACGAATATGGCGATAAAATCAAAATTGCGTACTCAATCTCTGGTGTTGCTATAGATCAATTCGAGATGTATGCACCAGATGTTTTAGAAAGTTTTAAAAAACTTGTTGCAACTGGTAATGTTGAAATTTTATCTGAGACTTATGCACACTCACTAGCTGCTTTAGTTAATCGCGAAGAGTTTGAACGGCAAATTAAAATGCACAAAGATAAAATAATGGACGTTTTTGGTGTTGAGCCTCAAATTTTTCGCAATACCGAGTTAATTTACTCTGATCAAATTGGCGAATATATTGCTGATTTGGGTTACAAAGCAATGATTACCGAAGGAGCAAAGCACGTTCTTGGATGGAAAAGCCCTAATTATCTATATTGTAATGCGGTAAATCCAAAACTTAAGTTATTATTAAAAAATTTCAAATTGTCGGATGATATCGCATTCCGTTTTTCAAATCATGATTGGCCAAAATATCCATTAACAACCGAAAAGTTTGTTTCGTGGCTTAACGCCCTTGACCCCAAGGATGAACTTGTTAATTTATTTATGGATTATGAAACATTTGGCGAGCACCAATGGGAAGAAACTGGTATATTTGAATTTCTAAAAGCCTTGCCTAATGAGGTCTTTAGGAATTCTAATTTTACATTTTCTACTCCATCTGAAATTATAAAATCAACAGAACCTGTAGGAGCAATACATGTTCCACACCCTATTTCGTGGGCAGATGAAGAAAGAGACCTTACCGCTTGGCTTGGAAACGAACTACAAGACGAAGCATTCGCTGAACTTTACAAACTCTACGATGCAGTTAAAAAAAGAGACGACCCTCAAACTTGGAAAGACTGGCTATATCTACAAACCAGTGACCACTTCTATTATATGTGTACTAAATGGTTTAGCGATGGCGATGTGCATAAATACTTTAACCCGTACGCCTCACCCTACGAAGCTTTTGTTAACTTTATGAATGTGTTAAGCGATTTTATAATAAGACTTGAAGAAGAATAAAAAAAATGATGCTAAAGCAAGTGGAAAAAAGAAAAAGTTTTATACAGTGGCTAAAGCCAACTGTAATAGATAAAGTCTATTTTTGGAATGCTTTTATTTTGACAAGCTTTATTTTTCTTTTAAATAAATAAAACGATAATAAACAGAACCTATTACAGTTAAGCTGTAACAATAACTAGTGGCTTTAGCCACATTCTTTATTGTAAATCAATCTTACAGTCAGATTTATCTGACTGTAAAAAAGAGAGAATAATCAGTGGCTTTAGCCACATAAAAACATACAGATTATGAGCTGGGTAAGGGTTTACATTCATATAGTTTTTTCTACAAAAAACAGATTCCCTTTTCTGAATTCAGAAGAATTGAGGAAACAAGTTTTTCAACATATCAAAAAAAATGCTGAAGAAAAGGATATTTGGCTTGATTGTGTAAATGGCTGGCAAGAACATGCACACTGCTTAATTTCATTAGGAAAAGAACAAACCATTAGCAAAGTGGCACAACTTATTAAAGGCGAATCTTCTTTCTGGATAAATCAAAACAAACTTACAAAGAGTAAATTTAATTGGCAAGATGATTATTGGGCTGTTGGAGTAAGTGAAAGCCATCTTAAATCTGTAAGAAATTATATCCACAATCAAGAAAACCACCATTCAAAAATAAATTTTACTGAAGAAGTAAATGAATTTATGGAAAAACATGGCTGGAGTTATATAAAAGAAAAATAAAGCTTGTCAAAATAAAAAAAATGATGCTAAAGCAAGTGGAAGAAAGAAAAGTTTTTACAGTGGCTAAAGCCAACTGTAATAGATATTTTAAGTAATTTTATAATAAGGCCTGAGGAAAAAATTATATGTCATGCAAAGACGTGCACCTCGTCCTTCTTCACATGCCAGATTTTACTGAATAGTACAACTAAACGTATGCTATAAAACAGTAAAGCCTCTAGCAAAAGAATAATCAAGCCTGAAACCACTAAATTTTCAAGCTTCTTGATAAAAAAAACATACAATCTTCGCTTATATCAAATAATCATAGTAATTTTGGCAAAATAAAACTAATATATTCTGAAAAGATGGACAAAAAATTATTTCAGGAATTTCCTCCAATTTCGACTCAAGCATGGGAGGAGATCATTCAAAAAGATCTTAAAGGTGCTGATTACGAAAAAAGGCTAGTTTGGAAAACCAACGAAGGCTTTTCGTTGCAGCCTTATTACCGTAGTGAAAATCTTAAAGAGTTGGATTTCTTAGAAACCAATCCTGGTGAATTCCCTTATGTCAGAGGAGTAAATATTGACAATATATGGGAAATCAGACAAGACATTAAAGTAAAAGATGTTGCTTTAACAAATAAATTAGCTCACAAACTAATCAAAGGTGGTGTTACTTCACTTGGTTTCATAATTGATAATGAAATCAGCGAAAAAGATTTTGCAGTTTTGATGCAAGGCATTAATCTAGAAAACATTGCAATAAACTTTATAAGTAATACACTTACAGGCAAATATGTATCTATGCTTGCTTTATTTGCAACAAAAAACGGATATAACACATCAAAAATTGCAGGATCCAACGATTTTGACTCTTTGGGTTACATGCTTATTAATGGCAATACATATTGTGGCAACGAAAACTGCAAATGTGCCGAATCAATGCTTAAAGAATATGGTAAAAATTTAAGCTCTTTTAGATTAGTTAGTGTTAATGCAAAGCATTTCAAAAATGCTGGCAGTTCATCGGTTCAGGAACTTGCTTTTGGACTTGCAATGGGTGCCGAATACTTACGTAATTTTATAAACGAAGGTTTTAGCATTGATGAGATTGCACCAAAACTACAATTTAACTTTGCAGCTGGTACAAATTATTTTATCGAAATTGCTAAAATACGTGCAGCTAGATTATTATGGGCAAAAATTATTGAAGCAAATAATCCAAAAAAACTAGAGTCGGCAAAAGTATCTATTAATACCGAAACAAGCTTGTGGAATAAAACAGTTTACGACCCTTATGTAAATATGCTTAGATCAACAACTGAAGCAATGTCGGCAATTATTGGCGGTACAAACTCACTTAATGTTAATCCATTTGATTCAGTATTTGCAGACCCAACCGAGTTTTCACTTAGAATTGCACGTAATACTCAAATAATAATAAAAGAAGAAGCTCATTTTGATAAAGTATCAGATCCAGGAGCAGGTTCTTATTATATCGAAAACATTACTGCTTCAATTGCAGAAAATGCTTGGAATCTCTTCCTTTGCATTGAAGAAAAAGGCGGATTTATTGCGGCTCTCAAGGAAGGATTTATCCAATCTGAAATTGAGAAAATGGCTGATAAGAGAAATAAAGATATTGAAACACGCCGAGAAATAATTCTTGGCACAAACCAATATCCTAACTTTAATGAGTTGCTACAAGATATTGAGCCTCGTGAACTATACACGCCAAAAGATACACCAAAATTATTTAAGCCAATAAAACTTTATCGTAGTGCCGAAGCATTTGAGAAACTTCGTCTAACCACTGATAAAAGCGATAAACGTCCATTAGCTTTTATGCTTACTATCGGAAATCTGAACTTTAGAAAAGCAAGAGCACAATTTTCAAGTAATTTCTTTGCTTGTGCAGGGTTCGAGGTAATTGACAATAACGGTTTTGATAGTATCGAAGAAGGTATTAAAACCGCTCAAGAAAAAAATGCCGACATCATTGTATTGTGCAGCTCAGACGAAGAGTACGCAAGCTTGGCCTTAGAGGCTTTCGAGAAAGTTGGCGATAAAATATTAGTTATAGCTGGAAATCCTGAAAGTCGTAAGGATTTGGAATCTAAAGGCATTACGAATTTCATTCACGCTAGATCGAATGTACTCGAAGATTTGAAAAATTATCAAAAACTTGTTGGCATTAATTAAAAAACAATAACAATGAAACCAAATTATAAAAACATAAACATCAAATCAAAACCTGTCAGAAAACTCAACGGTAAAGATTGGCAGGAAAAAAACTTAATCAAAAAAGATTGGTTAACTGCGGAGCAAATCCCAGTAAAAAAAGCTTACACGACAGAAGATTTAGAAAACATGGAGCATTTAGAATATGCAGCAGGTTTACCTCCATTTTTACGTGGACCTTATTCAACAATGTTTGTAATGCGTCCGTGGACAGTTCGTCAGTATGCGGGGTTTTCTACTGCTGAAGAATCAAATGCATTTTATCGTCGTAATCTTGCAGCTGGACAAAAAGGTTTATCAGTAGCATTCGACCTTGCCACACACAGAGGATACGATTCGGATCACCCACGAGTCGAAGGTGATGTTGGAAAAGCTGGAGTTGCAGTTGATTCGGTACTTGATATGAAGATTTTATTCGATCAAATTCCGCTTAATAAAATGTCTGTATCAATGACTATGAACGGAGCGGTTTTACCAATTATGGCTTTTTATATTGTTGCAGCATTAGAACAAGGTGCAGAACTCGAAGAGCTTGCAGGAACAATACAAAACGATATTCTAAAGGAATTTATGGTTCGTAATACATATATTTATCCTCCAGAGTTCTCAATGAAAATAATTGGCGATATTTTTGAATTTGCATCTCAAAAAATGCCAAAATTTAATTCTATTTCCATTTCTGGCTACCACATGCAAGAGGCTGGTGCGACCAACGACATTGAGTTAGCTTATACTCTAGCCGATGGTCTCGAATATCTGCGTACAGGTATTGCCGCTGGCCTTGACATTGATGCATTTGCACCACGTTTATCATTTTTCTGGGCTGTTGGAATGAATAATTTTATGGAAATAGCTAAAATGCGTGCAGCTCGAATACTATGGGCAAAAATTGTAAAAAAATTCAATCCTAAAAACCCAAAATCTTTGGCTTTACGTACACACTGCCAAACATCAGGTTGGTCGCTTACTGAGCAGGATCCTTTTAATAATGTTGCACGTACATGTGTCGAAGCTATGGGTGCTGTTCTCGGACACACTCAATCCCTACACACTAACGCTCTTGACGAAGCAATTGCACTTCCGACCGATTTTTCAGCACGTATTGCTCGTAATACTCAAATTTACATTCAAGAAGAAACAAATGTTTGTAAGCATGTTGATCCTTGGGCAGGTTCATATTATGTAGAAACACTTACACATGAAATTGCTCAGCGTGCATGGACA
>CAYNKH010000189.1:0-5605 GCA_964397745.1 uncultured Bacteroidales bacterium
CATTTTTTAGTTTTGCTTTTAAATCCAAAAAATAGTTAATAAGTCTGTTGATTATTTTTATTAAATATACAATAAGTTTTTAGGATTTAATTAAACTTTTTATATCAGACTTAGATTTTTATAATGCAAATTTATTTTTAATTAGTTTTCTACAAGTATCAACAATGTTTATAAAACTTGTTCATAATTTACAACATTGTGTATCAGTTAATTAAGTTTTTATGGGTTTTTTAAGCCTCTGTTTTACAATAAATTAACAACATTTTTAAAATTGTTTATAAGTATTATTTGCTTTTTAATAAGCCTTTGAAAATCAAATTATTGAAATTTATTATTTTAATTTTTATGGAAAATATACTTAGTTTTCATCATGGTTTTGATTTTTAATTTTAAAACTTATAATTATGAAAACAAAGATTTTTTTGAGCAGTATTTTTTTAATGCTTTTTGCTTCAATATTATTTTCAGCAACAATTGAAGGAAGTGTTAGTGATAATGCAAGTGGAAATTCAATTTCTGATGCAGAAGTAAAATTATATAAAATGGGTATTATTATCCGAACCGTAAAAACCGATAATATTGGAATGTTTCAATTTACTAATCTTGACGAAGGTCCTTATAATGTTAGAGTTAATGTAAAAGGATATTCAGAGTTTTTTGAAAAGAATATAATTCTTGAGAAAAATGATTTCCATAGAATGACAATTTTTATGAATGTCGAAGTAATTGCTGTACAAAATAATACAAATCATATTCTATTGGATGCTCCTTGTGAAGAAGCAGAAATAGTTATTTCGTCTGGTTATGCAAAAAATAAATTAAACTCAGGTAATCGTTCTTATTTTTATGGAAATTCTGCCGCAGCTTATGATGATGTATATGTTCAGCATAATACAGAATCGTATGATTTTATTCAAGAAAATGGTTTTAAAGATGTTTTAAATGATCCATTATCAACATTTTCTATTGATGTTGACAGAGCTTCTTATGCTAACGTTCGCAGATTTATAAATAATTCTCAAATGCCTTATGCAGATGCAGTACGAGTAGAAGAAATGATAAACTATTTTGATTACGATTATGAAAATCCACAGAATGAACATCCGTTTGGTACTCATTTAGAACTTGGAGATTGCCCATGGAATAAAAAAAGTAAATTGTTAATGATTGGAATACAAGGCGAGGAGATGGAATCCGAAAATATACCTGCTTGTAATCTTGTATTTCTTATCGATGTTTCTGGTTCAATGAATTCTGATAATAAATTGGGATTGCTTAAAAAATCATTTAGACTGCTTGTCGATAAACTTAGACCAGAAGATAAGGTTTCGATAGTTGTTTATGCTGGTGCGGCTGGTTGTGTGTTACCATCTACAAATGGAAAAGATAAAGCTAAAATATTAGCTGCTCTTGATGGATTAACTGCTGGTGGTTCTACTGCTGGTGGTGCAGGAATTAAGTTAGCATATCAAATTGCTGTTGATAATTTTATTGAAGCTGGAAATAACAGAGTAATATTAGCTACTGATGGTGATTTTAATATTGGTGCAAGCAGTGATGGTGAAATGGAAAGACTTATCGAAAAGAAAAGAGATTTAGGTATTTATTTAACTGTTTTAGGTTTCGGTATGGGAAATTATAAAGATTCTAAAATGGAAAAACTATCTAATAAAGGAAATGGAAATTACGCTTATATTGATAATATTATGGAATCAAATAAAATCTTTGGACAAGAACTTTGGGGAACACTTTATACAATCGCAAAAGATGTAAAAATCCAAATTGAATTTAACCCTAATAAAGTTAAAGAATATCGTTTAATTGGATATGAAAACAGAATGCTTAATAAAGAAGATTTTAATGATGATAAAAAAGATGCTGGCGAAATAGGTAGCGGACATACTGTAACTGCAATTTACGAAATTGTTTTAGCTGATGGTACAGAATCATCTAACAAAGTCGATCCTCTCAATTATCAAACAAGTAGTGTTGTTAAAAGCAATGATATTATGACTTTAAAAATAAGGTATAAGAAACCAGATCAGGATTTTAGCCGACTAATTACAGAAAAAGTTACAGTAAGAGATTTGAAAAAATCAGAAAATTCTAAAAACTTTATGCTGGCTGTTTCTGTAGCAGAGTTTGGAATGTTATTGAGAGACTCTGAATTTAAAGGTAATGCAAGTTACGAGCATGTTTTATTATGGGCAAAAAATGCTAAGGGTGAAGATACTTATGGATATGTTGCCGAGTTGATAAGTCTTGTTGAAAGAACTAAGTTGTTAGCAAAATTGTAAAGATTGAAAAATTGTATTTGGGAGTTCAATACACTTGATAACATTACATTAATAAGACTTTGCTCGGTAAATGTAAAAGGTGTATAACGTAGTCTAAGTTTATTTGCATTGGAGGTGTCATTTTAGCACCTCCGATTTTTTGTAATCCGTTTTTTTTAACTTTCCATAACCGCTAATGCAGATGATAGAAAGTTGGAAAAACGCTACAGTGATAAATTTCGACTTTACATTGCCGAAAAAACACAAATCCTATTTCTGCAAGTAAATTGAAGGCAATGTAAACGTCAGTAAAGACAATAAAACCACCAAGCCTCTCCTTTCAATATTATTATTACTTGTCATTTCGACCAACAGGAGAAATCTGTTAATCTTAAGTGTAATTTCAATAATTTGCTGCTTTTTATTTACAATTTCAATCTGTCGATCCCGAATATGGACTTCCTGATTATCGGTTGTAAAAAAATCTGTTCTCCGCTCAGTTGGATTTAGCTTTGCTGAGCTCAGTTGCAATACGAACAGTGGGATGAGTTAAATTATATCTCTGAATTTTTTATTTCTCAAGTTCAGCAATTTTGGCTTCCAACTCATCTATTCGTTTGTTAGATTCTTGAAGTGCAACAGTAAGAAGAGAAATATATTCATAAAGTTTAATTCCATTTCCTGATTCATCAACAATTATTGATGGGGCATCTTCCGAAATAAGACCAAATGTTTGGGGCATAAGTTCTTCGCTAATTTTTACTCCTGCTGTATCGGTAATTTGACGGACTGGGTTATATGTAACAACATTTAGTGCCATAAAATCTTGTTGTAATTTTGTTCTTTCAATATTAGTTAATGGGGTAATGTTAGTTTTCCATTGTTTAGATGAAAGAGATACAAAAGAATTTGCATAACCTCTCCACCAAGCTCTGGTATCTGTTCCTAAAAAGCCATACAAATGAGTTGAAGGAACGATTGTAGGTTCCGAATTAGTACCCATGCCTAAATCATTAAAAACAATAGATTTATCAGAACCATTATCAGGTTTAAAAGTAAAATCTCCATTTGAGTCAATTGTTAAGCGTCGAATCATATTGTCGTTTGCAGGTCTTGTTGAGAATATTAGCCTTGAAGCTGTGTTATTTGTGATTGCATTCTCTCGTAAACCTTCTATCATGCATAAATCAGCAGCATCTGTTGAGTTTTGCATAGCGGCAAAAATAATGTTGGCTCCTTGCGAAGATGATAGTGTAGTTTCTCGAGACCATAGATATATCCATGGGTTATCTTTATAGAATGTTGATCCAGAACCTACGTAGCCATCTAGACTTTGTACAACAAATCTACCATTATTAACAGTTAATTTTCCCCAAGAACTACCTGGTCCAACAGCAACATTTCCATTTGATTCGATTCGCATACGTTCTATATTATTTGTTTTGAATAATAAACTTTGTGCATCTTTTGTACCAATAAAATCTGTTGTTGGATTTGTTCCATTGTTTCCTGTTAGTAACCAAGCATCATTATCAGAACATAATCGTAACCATTTTGAATTAGTGCTGCTCCAATAATAGTATCCTGGAGTAACTTCATTAGGGCTTGTTCCAGAACTTGCTGTATTATAAATTAGTAAACTATTTACTGGTGCTGTAATACTTGTGTTATCTGTTGACCCAGTAAGTGCTACTCGTGGTAAAAGTACCCCTTTGTCAGTAGATTGAACTTCTAAAATTGATGAGGCGTCTGGAGTTATAGGAGTTTCAGAAATTCCTACATTTTGTGCTATAATTATTTCGCCAAAGAAAATAATTAAAAATACTGTAAAAATAAATTTTCTAGTTTTCATATTAATTGCGATTTGATTGATTGTACAAATATATGAAAAATATATAAATCAAATTACTAAATATTCTTTTAGTTTTTTTTTTGTATTTTGGTAATGGAAGTTTTAAGTGAATATTATGCATTTGGTTAGATGTGTTGATATTTATAGCTTCGATTTTGGTATTAGGCATAAATTTGAGATAGTATGGTTTGTTAATATAAATTTAGTAATAGCATATTTGCCTCTTTGGCTTATATGTCGGTAAAAAAGGGTTTACATGATGCGTATATTACCTTTATTATTTTGTAAGTTTGTAATTGTAATATTAAGCAGAAATTATGAATTTAATTACAAGTGTTGATATCCCTAAATATGGTTTTGAAATTTCTCATAAATCAAAACTTGTATTTACAGGTTCTTGTTTTGCCGAAAATATTGGTCTTAAATTAAAAGATTTAAAGTTTTCTGTGCAAGTAAATCCTTTAGGAATAAATTATAATCCGATGTCTGTTGGTAAATCGCTTGATCATGCCATGTCTAAAAATTATATTTTGGAGAATGATTTATTTTTGGCTAATGAATTATGGAATTCTTATGATTTTCACAGTCATTTTTCAAAAGCAGACAAAACTGAATGTTTGAAGCACATAAATAGTTCGATAGATTTATCATATGATTTCTTAAAAAGAACTGATTATTTATTTATCAGTTTAGGTACTGCTTATGTTTATAGTTTAAACACTGATGGTAGTTTTGTTTCTAATTGTCATAAACAAGATGATAAAATATTTAAAAGGGACTTATTAAAACCAAAGCAAATTGTTAAGTATTGGTCGGAAATTATCAAGGGCTTAAATGTATTTAATAAGAATATAAAAATCTTTTTTACTGTTAGTCCGATACGGCATAAAAGAGATGGTTTTATTGCAAATCAGTTAAGTAAGTCTGTATTATTTGTTGCAATTAACGAACTTAAAGAAAAATTTGGTAATATTTTTTACTTCCCCTCTTATGAGATTATGCTGGACGAATTGCGAGACTATCGCTTTTATGCTGACGATATGATACATCCTTCTGATAAAGCTGTTGAGTATATTTTTAAAAAATTTGGAGATGCTTTTTTTAGTAAGGAAACTATAATGCTTACTAACAGAATAAATAAAATTATTAGAGGGTTAAATCATAAAGTTTTTAGTTTTATGTCAGAATCACATTTTAAGCATTTAAAGAAGTTAAAAGATGAAATAAAAACCTTACAAAATGAACATGATTTTATTGATTTTAAAAATGAATTGAAGAACATTGATGAGACCATTTGTGAAATAGGGTTGTAATTTTTTTAATGGAGATTTGGAATAGTGTAGCTTCGGCCCTTCGGCTCCGCTCAGGGTACTGTAAATTCGGCTCCGCTCAGGGTACTACGCAGGATAGTCGCAGAATGTAAGTACCCTGAGCGGAGCCGAATTTACAGTACCCTGAGCGGAGCCGAATTTACAGT
>CAYNKH010000190.1:0-5561 GCA_964397745.1 uncultured Bacteroidales bacterium
ATTTACTTTTCACAAACCACATTTCGGACAAATTAAAACTAATTCCGAGAATACCATAATTTTCTTTTATTAAACTATTATCGAGTGTTCCCCTTTGCCCGTATTCTAACGAAATATTAAAAGATGTTTTAGAACGTTTCATTGGTAGTCCTAAACCAAAACTTATGCCAAAGTCGTTTATAGGAGTTTCTCCGTCTGCTAGTTTAAAATAATTTTGATTATAATGAACTCCGCCTCTATAGCTCACACCTTTCCAATAACTAAAGATACTGCCACGATTGCCACTAGGAATATACTCTACTCCTAAAGACATAAAACTCGAATTGCTAAGATTGTCAGTTTGTCCAAAAAACTCGGCATTCGCCCAAGTTTGCATTGTATAATCAAATCCGAGATATAGTTTATCACTATACTGATATCCTAAACCAAGTCCAATATTTTGAGGCAAACTTATAAGCCCTTCTTCGTCATCAGCCCTAAAAACAGTATCTACAATAGCCGAACTATTTGAGAGGGTGTGATATATAATTTTTGTACGAACTGCGGCAAGATCTGAATTTAAACCATAAACTGCTCCAAACGACAAGGCATTCATATCATTAATTTTATAAACATATTTTACACCTGCATCAAAAGTAAAGTCATGAATTTGAATAGTATTTTGCTCAAAGACATTTAAAAACGCACCCGAGTCGTCATCAAAAACAATCCCAGAAGATTGATAAATTTTCCCAAACAAATAAGATGCAGTTATGCCGAAATAAAAATTATTAAACGGATTAAATGCGTTTGTGAAAAACACTTTATTAACACCCCCATCGCCAGCAAACAAGTAGTTTTTATCAACATTAAGCAAAGTGTCGTTTGATCTAATCGAGTATCCTACATCACTAAATGGCAATACACCTGCGGCAGCTTTCCACCATTTTGTGACAGCAAAACCAAAATTGAGGTGCGATAAATGAAAATCGCTCTTTACTTGCGAGTACTCTGGATCGCTTACTTTAAATACTTTAGCACCACCATTTACTCCGAAATCGAAAATAAAAGTAAGAGAATCTATTTCACCAATTGCTGCGGGGTTCGCATAATTGATACCATTAGCATGAGGCAAAGTATAAGATAAGCCTCCCATTGAATTGTTTCTCGTTAATGTAGAACGAGTTACATCCCCAATTCCATATCGAGTATAAGGAGAGCCTACTCTACCTTGTGCAAAAATTGCAATACCAATACTCAGTAGAAATAATACGCTTGTTAGTTTTTTATACATTTAGTTTTAAAATTTTATTTAATCCAAACACTGTAATATTTGGTACGGCAAAAATGCGATTTTTTATTAAATTATCAAAGAAAAAGCTATCGCCACCAGTAAAAACCACTAATAAATTATGAAATTCCTTGTTATAAGCAGCAATAACGCCTTTAACTTCGTTGATTATTCCATTTTGTACTCCAAGTATAATAGCCTCATTTGTTGTTTTACCATAAACACCATATAGATTTTTATTTATACCTAATAACGGAAGTTTTCCCGTAAAATTATGTAGTGCTTTAAATCTTGTGCAAATGCCTAAAGAAATTGTTCCGCCCAAATATTTATTACGGTCTGTAAGTATATCGTAAGTTATTGCTGTACCTACGTCTATTACTAGCACATTTTCGTTGGGATACAGTACCGAAGCCCCACACACAGCAGCAAGTCTATCCTGCCCTAAAGTATTAGGAGTTTCATATAATAAGTCAACTGGTAACTTAAGATGTGTACTCATCAGCAAAAGATTAACAGAGTTCTCTAATTCCTTAATAAAATTCTTATCATCACTTCGCACCGATGAAACTATTGCATTTTTAATTTCATACTTACCTAAAACGTAGATTTTATCAGACTTCAATTTATCATAATCGTGCACTATTGATGAAAACAAAATGTCTTGCTCATCAAAAACGAATAGTTTTAGTGCTGTATTTCCTAAGTCAATTATTAAATTTGCCATCTTTACGATATGATTCGATGCAAATTTAAAATAATATTACTAATTTTCATAGTTTATTTACAGCCTGGGGGAAATTGGGAGTGAGGAATGAGGAAAGAGGTCATAAATGGTCAGGAGGCTGTGCTGTCAGGAATAGTCAGGGGGCTGCTCCGTCAGGAATGGTCAAGAGGCTGCGCCGTCAGGAATAGTCATAAATAGTCAAAAGTGGGAAAGGAGTGGGGAGGAGTTTATTTATGCTTTAAAAATAAAACTATTTCAATTATTATATGTCTTAACTGCTTATACTCAATTAAATTCTCACTGATTTTTGCAATAAAAAGTCAAAAAATCCAATTATTTTAATCTGATTGATTATAAATAATATTTATTTGTTATCTTCGCAGCCTAAAAAATAAAGAGAATTAACTAATAATTTTAAAAGCATAAAGTAATGGCAGTATTACAGAAGATTAGAAACAGAGCAGGAGTTCTTGTTATTATTTTTGTGGGAGTCGCTCTTTTCCTATTTATTATCGACCCCTCAACTTTTCAGCAATTGTTCGCTAAGAATGAAACAAATATTGCAAAAATAAATGGAGATAAAGTTGAATACTCTGAATTTCAAGAATTTTATGATCAACATCGTGAGTTCATTTTGGTGGCACAACGCAAATCGAGTTTAGATACTGAAGATGACAACAGTATTAGGGAGCAAGCATGGAATGATGTTCTACAAAAATACTTATTAGAACCTGCTTATGAAGAGGTAGGTTTATCAGTAAGTGATGAGGAGTTAGAAAATTTGCTATATGGGTCTAATATTCATAGTATTATTTTACAAAACTTCACAGATCAGCAAACTGGACAGGTTGATACTGCGAGCATTAGAACTTTCTTTGAGCGTTCTGGAGAGGATCCAGGTTATCAAATAATTGCGAATTACTGGAAATCTGTAATTAAGCGAGACCACATTAGAACGAAGTACAACACTATGGTAGCAAAAGGTTTTTACACTCCTACTGCTTTTGCAAAAATGGATTATCAAGATAAAAATAATATGTGCGATTTCGAATATGTTTTTAGAGCATATAAAGAAATCCCTGACGAAAGCATAAAAATTAGCGAAGCTGACTTAAAAGCATATTATGACGATCATCAGTATATGTTTATTGAAGAGAATAAAAGTCGAGATATCGAATATGTTGTTTTTGATGTAATTCCATCTGCTGAAGATACTGCAACAATTAAAGAGGATGTTGAAGATTTATATGCTGAGTTTATTGCCTTAGAAAATGGTCATGCTGATTATGCTTCGAGATATAGTGAACTTGGTATGCAGCAACGTTTTATTCCACAAACCGAGCTTCCCGATGGGCTTAATCCTGAATTTTTTGATGGAGAGATTGGAGCCACTTCTGATATTATTTTATTTGGTAATATGTATTACTTTACAAGAATTGTCGAAGTTGCTCAAAGACCCGATTCAGTTAATGCAAGTCATATTTTAATCATACCTAACGATACTATTACGCTTGAGCAATGCTACGAAAAAGCCGACAGCTTAAAAGCACTAGCAGAAGCAGGCGAGGAGTTTGCAATTTTAGCACTTATGAATTCTGAAGATGCTAGATCGCAGCAACAAGGTGGAAATTTAGGCTGGTTTACTGACGGCATGATGGTTCCAGCATTTAACGAAGCTTGTTTTACTGGTAAAACTGGTGATATTAGTATTGTTGAATCTCAATTCGGCGTACATATTGTCAAAATTGATGATCAAAGCGACTATAGTAGAAAAATAAAATTAGCAACAGTTGGTAAAGAAATTAGATTCTCTGACAGAACATCCAACTACTATTTTTCAAAAGCCAGTAATTTTAGTGCAAACAACACTACTAGTAAAAAATTCGATGCTGCCATAATAGAAGACCAGCTTACAAAACGAGTGGCTGATAAACTTAGTGAACTCGACAATAAATTACCTGGAATTGAAAATGCACGTGATATTATTCGCTGGGTTTATAATGAAGAAACAAAAGTTGGAGACGTCTCAACAGTTTTCCATTTTACTGACAAATTTATTGTTGTAAAAGTATCTGCAATAAGAGAAAAAGGGGTTGCTCCACTAGAAAATGTTAAAGATGTAATCGAACCTATTGTTCTTAAAAACAAAAAGGCAGAAACTCTTATGGCTGAACTTAATAAAGACATATCCTCAAAAATGGATATAGGAGCAATAAGTGCTAAATATGGTAAAACACTAGATACAATAACAAATGTAAGCTTTTCATCATTTTCTTTACCTGGTTTAGGTATTGAGCCAAATGTTAATGCGGTAATAAGTACAATTGAACCGAACAAAATCTCTCAAGCTATTAAAGGTAATAATGGAGTGTTTGTTGTTAAAGTTATCAATAAAACTGTTGCTCCCGAAAAAACTGATTTTACCCAAGAAAAACTTAGTATTATGAGAAATCAAGCTTCGCAGGTTTATAGATTATTTGAAGCTATGGAAAAGCAAGCCAAAATTGAAGATAATAGAGCAAGATACTTTTAAAATAAAATCTCTGTATTGACACAATATCAAAAAGCGATAAATCTTATTTATCGCTTTTTTTATTTATTTACTGACGTTTACATTGCCTCGAATTTATTAGCAGAAATAGGATTCGATTTTTTTGTCGGCAATGTAAAGTCTAAATTCTACTACAAATTTAAGGATAATCTTTAAACCTGGGTATTGCTGATTTGCGAATAGACCAAGAGTTCTGAAATTATACAGTAAATTATACAGTAGTAATAGAGACGTAAACCGTATGTCTCTACTACTACTCTACCTACATTAATTGCTGTAACTTGATGCTATTCTTCTATTCTCTTAAGAGACACAACAATATTATCTTGACTTTTCAAATCAACTATATCAGCTTGTTTGTAAATAATCTCCATAACACTTATTCCATTTTCTTCCTCAATATTCAATAAGTTTTCTTCGATAGAATATTTTTTAGTTTCGATTACTACATTTTCATTATTAACCACATTATATTCATTGTCTTTTGTAAACTCTACATAATCAACCCCATCATTTTGCATACACAAGACAACAAGCGGAATGGTCAAATCCGTCAAAGTATCTTTGTCATTTTGAGTAATATTGACAATATTCCATTTACCCTCAAGAGTATTTGATGGCTCATTGCAACTAAATAAAACTATCACAATTCCGAATGCAACATACAATAATTGTTTCATATTTGGTTAAATTTAAGGTTAAAAAATAAATTTTATCTGCAATGCAGCTAGAACTCCTTACTTTTAAGTCTTTGGCGTTTTAGCTGGCTGAGTTCGTAAACTCGGTTCTTGCAAAGAATATATATAGAGGTGGGTTCTAAAAATTCATTTTTTTCATTTTAATTTATAAAAAACCGCAGAACCCATTAACGATTTTTTAATATCATTACAAAAATACAATAATTTTCATTAAACAACAAAAAAATATTGCGTTTTTTTTCTATCTATCTATCTATCTATCTATCTATCTATCTATCTATCATCTCTTTAGCATTTATTTAATTTCTAAAATAT
>CAYNKH010000191.1:0-5516 GCA_964397745.1 uncultured Bacteroidales bacterium
GGTTTTTAAATAAAATAATTTCATATTTATTGTTATTTATAATTGATTTTGCATTTATATGTGCATCTTTTTGTTGAATTATAGGGTTTGATAATTCTTAAAGTACTTTGAACTCAAAATTATATCAAATTCAGGTTTAAAGTGTTTTCAAAATGTTATTTTTGTCAAATCTTATGGATTATCTTTATCTCATATTGGGTATAATACTGCTTTTGTTTGCTGGAAATCAGCTTGTGAAGTCAGGTTCGTCTATTGCAGAGTATTTTAAAATTCCTCCTTTTATTGTTGGTGTTACTGTTGTTTCTCTAGGAACTTCGGCTCCCGAACTATTCGTGAGTTTAAATGCAGCACTATCAGGTTCTCCTGATATAGCTATTGGTAATGTCGTAGGTAGCAATATTGCAAATATCGGTATGGTATTAGCTCTAACGGCTGTAGTTATTAACATCCCCATTCAAAGATCAACTATTAGATTTGATTATCCAGTTTTATTGATTGCAAGTATTGTTTTTGCACTATTTATGAGCGATTTAGTAATTACTAGAATCGAAGGAGGTATTATGCTTATTCTGATGGCAATTTATCTTTTGCTGATGATAAAAATGAATTATAAAAAGAAAACAGAGCCACAGACGAACTTAATTGAAGCAAAAACCTCAGAAAAACCCCAAAAAAACCCTTGGATCTCCCTTTTATTGATTTTAGTCAGTTGTGCAGGATTGTTATTAGGCTCAAATATTCTTGTTGAGGGTGCCGGAAATATTGCAAAAAGTCTTGGGGTTAGTGAAAGGATAATTTCTATTACTGTTATAGCCTTTGGAACAAGTATTCCTGAGTTGGCAACCTCCATAATAGCTGCATTTAAAAAACAAATAGAGATTGGTTTAGGAAATATTATTGGGTCTAACATTTTTAATATTTTGGTAGTTTCTGGCATTAGCTCTGTAGCAATGCCACTACAAGTAAACCCGAGTACAATGAGTTTTGATATTTATTTTTTGGTAGGCTTTGTTGTACTTACAGGATTGTTCTTTTTGCCATTAAGAAAACCTCAAATAACTCGGTGGAAAGGATTTGTTTATTTGTTTATTTACTTTGGATATTATTTAGTGCTGTTTTATAATTAGAGTTTTGACCTTACATTGCCGACAAAAAAAACCAATTTTATTTCTTGTTTTTGTAGTGCATTGGAGACAATGTAAACATCAGTAAATAAAAAGACAGATAGAAAGTAAATAATTTATTAATTCTATAATTATCTGTTACAGTTGGCTTTAGCCACTGTGAAAACTCTTTCTTCTTCCACTTGCTTTAGCATCATTTTTGAAAATTATCAAATTTTAATGTCTAATATTAATTTAATCCAAACCTAAATTAGAGTGTGTTTTGATAAAAACCTAAGCGGAAATGATAATTTTAAACACATCAATTTATCTAACAGATTTACTTAATTCTCGCATTTACAAACACTAAAATGAATTCAGAACTTATCTAATACTTCAATTAAACTACTTGGTTTAAGATTAATCCCAGAGATTATAATATCGGCTTGTTTATAATATTTTTCTCGGTCGCTTAGTAGAAGTTCTATTTTTTGCCGTAATTCGTGTGGGGATAATCCTGTTATGAGTGGTCTTGTTATTTTTGAATTTAATAATCTGTCGCATAATGCGGTAGCATTTAATTCAATATAGACACTAACGCCAAGTGTTCTAATCAATTCCATGTTATTGTTAAAGCATGGTGTTCCTCCTCCACATGAGAGAACAAAATTATCTTTCGATATAAATTTAGTTAGTTCTTTAGTTTCAAGGTTTCTGAATACGGTTTCGTCAAAATTTGTAAAAATTGATGGGATACTCATCTGATATTTTAGCTCAATATGTTGGTCTAAATCATAAAAATTAAGGTTTAATTGATTAGCCAGTTTTTTTCCAAAAACTGTTTTTCCGCTTCCCATAAAGCCTATTAAAACTATTTTCATATTTATATTATAAGACTAAAATCCTAAACTCATTTGTGTATCGTCAGATGGCGGTTTTTTTCCTTTGTTTTTTTTATTCTTTGGTATATCCTGGTTTTCTTCTACCCCTTTTTCTTTTGGAATATCCGACTCTTCTTTAGTTTTGGTTGCTTTATTTTCCTTAACATCTGCATCTTTGTCTTGTGGCTCAGGTATTTCTAATTCTATCACATTGTTAGAAATTTCGGTTTGACTGTCAATTGTTTGTTCATTGTCATCCTCCTCGTCAATGCCATCCTCATCATTGCCAAGGTCAGAGTTTCCTGTTTCTTTTTCAAGAGGTTCTATAAATAAGATTTTTTTTGTTTCGAATGTAGTAATTCTTTTACCTCTTGCTTTTAGTCCTTTGATTGCAATAAATTCTTCAGCATCAATTGTTTCGTCTTTGCGCTCGGCATGTTTTCCACCAAAAACTATTTTTAATTGTGGGAAGGCCTCATCCGAAATATCTACAAGGTATGAGCCTTCGGTTTCTCCGATAAAAAGTTGTTCTTTAATTGCATCCTCAATAATAAAACGTTTTAGATAGAAAAACTCTTGCTCAGAATCATAATGTATTGCAGTAAAGACTTTATCGGCTTTATATTTTTCTAATATTTTGATATTCTCTTCGTAATGATTAGACAGGTCAAAATTAGTTAAACGGCAAACGCCGTCTTTTGTAACAACAAGAATTTTATCATCTCCCGAAAACTCACCAAGGAATCTGCCTCTGTCGTCAGCATTAAGTCGTAATACTTCATCGTCAAACCAAATTTTACGTCCACCAAGTGTTGAAATTCCTTCTTCTTTTAAACTAAGCTTATGGATATCATTTTTTGTTAAAATATTTCCTTGAGCATTTCGTCCTTTAATTGCTACATCAGCAAAATCTTGTTCCAAAATTAGTTTGCGAAGTTTTGGTTTTGGTTTTAAGAAGACTTTTACTATTTCGGCTTCTCCATTAGGATTAGCAGTAAAATACAATACTCTGGAGCCATCTTCTCCTTTTGTAAGATCGTATTCTTTGTCTCTAGTAACAGAAGTTACGTTAAAACGTTTGATGTACGAAGTACTCGTTCTCCCATGGCGGTAAACCACGTTATAAATTGTGCGTTTATCATTTCTCTTAAAAACATCAACGTGTAAAATATCTTTTCCAAAAAATGCTTTATCGGCGACTTTTGACACTATGTATTTTCCATCTCTTCGAAAAACGATAACGTCATCAATATCTGAACATTCGCAAATATATTCTTCTTTTTTTATTCCATATCCTACAAAACCTTCTTTAAGGTTTGCATACAGCTTTTCGTTTGCGACTGCAACTTTTGTAGTATCTATTGTATCAAAATTTCTTATTTCAGTTTTGCGTTCGCGACCTTGTCCGTATTTCTTTTTAATGTTTAGATAGTAGTTGATTGCATAACTTGTAAGGTTTTCAAGATTATGTTGAATTTTTGCAATCTCTTCGAGAATTTTATTTAGGTCTGCTTCGGCTTTATCACTGTTGAATTTTAAAATCCGCTTCATTCTGATTTCAAGCAATCTTAATAGATCATCTCTATTAATTTCTCTAACCGTCTTAAGTTTGTGTTCTATTGCTTTAGCATGGATAAAATCAATGGCCTCATCAGTTGTTTTAGAGTTTTCGTAAGCTTTTTCTTTGTAAATACGTTGTTCAATAAACCATTTCTCTAAAGATTGATTATGCCAGGCCTCTTCTAACTCCGCTTTTTCGATTAGAAGCTCTTGCCTTAGTAATTCTACAGTATTGTAAACCGACAGCTGTAAAATCTCACTAACGCCAATAAATCTAGGTGTATCATCTTCAATTACACAGGCGTAAGTTGATAGTGATACCTCACATTTTGTAAATGCATATAAGGCATCAATTGTTTTGTCGATAGATACTCCAGCTGGCAGATATATTAAAATTTCTACATTCTCTGCGGTGTTATCATCTATTTTTCGTATTTTGATTTTTCCTTTTTCATTAGCTGAAATAATAGAATCGATAATAGATGATGTTGTTTCGCCAAAAACAATTTCACGAATAGCGAGTGTTCGTTTATCAATTTTTTCGATTTTGGCTCTTACTCGTACTCTTCCACCTCGCATGCCGTCGTTATATCTGCTAAATTCGGCCATTCCTCCTGTTGGGAAATCGGGATAAATTTCAAATGGCTCGTCTTTGAGAGTATTGATGCAGGCATCAATGAGTTCATTAAAGTTATGAGGAAGTATCTTGGAGGCAAGACCTACTGCAATTCCTTCAACTCCCATAGTAAGCAATAGTGGAAATTTTACTGGTAATGTTATTGGCTCTTTGTTTCGTCCATCATAAGATGATTTCCAGAATGTTGTTTTTGGATTAAAGACAACTTCTAAAGCAAATTTTGTAAGCCTTGCTTCGATATATCGAAAAGCAGCTGCTGAATCGCCAGTTAAAATATTACCCCAGTTTCCCTGACAATCTACAAGAAGATCTTTTTGACCAATTTGCACTAAGGCATCTCCAATTGATTGATCACCATGTGGATGGTACTGCATAGTGTGTCCAATGATGTTGGCAACTTTATTGTATCGACCATCGTCAAGCTGTTTCATTGCATGCAAAATACGCCGATGTACTGGCTTGAGGCCGTCATAAACATGTGGTACGGCACGTTCAAGAATTACATAGGAGGCGTAATCAAGAAACCAATCCTGATACATGCCTTTTAGTCGAGTAATTTTTGGTTCAGCAGATTCTGTTATTTCTGTTGTTTCAAAATCTCCATTCTCGTCATTTATATCGTTTATGTTATTTTCGTCGCTCATAATCAGTCTTGTGATAATTCCTCTTCAACTCGTAAATTGTTAATAATAAATTCTTGTCTGTCTGGAGTGTTTTTACCCATAAAAAATTCAAGTAGTCCACTAATACTGTCTGCTTTAGATAGTGTTACGGGGGCTAATCGTATGTCGTTACCAATAAAGTTTTTGAATTCGCTGGGTGAAATCTCACCAAGTCCTTTAAATCTGGTTATTTCAGGATTGTTTTTTAATTTTTTGATAGCAGCTTCTCTTTCGACATCATCATAACAATAAATTGTTTCTTTTTTATTTCGCACTCTAAAAAGCGGTGTTTCTAAAATAAATAAATGCCCTCGTTTTAAAAGATCTGGGAAAAATTGCAAAAAGAAAGTTATTAATAATAGTCTTATGTGCATTCCGTCAACATCGGCGTCAGTTGCTATTACAACATTTTGGTATCTAATGTTTTCGATACCCTCTTCAATGTTTAAGGCTGCTTGCAAAAGATTAAACTCTTCATTTTCGTAAACAACTTTTTTAGACATTCCATAGCTGTTAAGTGGTTTTCCTCGCAAACTAAAAACTGCCTGTGTGTTTACATTTCTTGATTTTGTGATTGATCCGCTTGCAGAATCGCCCTCTGTAATAAAAATTGTGGACTCAAATCTTTTTTCATCATTTGTATTGTAATGAATACGACAATCTCTAAGTTTTT
>CAYNKH010000192.1:0-1547 GCA_964397745.1 uncultured Bacteroidales bacterium
TAATTGTATGCTAAGATTTACCCGAAGTGCAACGGAGGGTTGTGCTTGAACAAAGAGTATGCAGAACCAACTATTACTTGGACTCCTGACGATCTTTCGAACTTTGTAACTTTTGGAGATGAAGACACATACAACAAAACTCTAAACATTACTTTTAATGCCGAAGCAGGTATTGCAGAAATTCAAATTTGGAAACATACGTACAAAATGGGTGATATTGAGTCTGACGTATATGACACTCCAACTGGTTTTGACGGGTTGTTAACTTTTGATTACACTCTTACAACAGATAACCTTGAAGCTGATTTTGCAGGCGGTGTAACTAAAATTATTTATGAAGTTGAAATTACTGACATGAGTGAAACTCCTCAAACAACAGTAAAAGAATACACATTTTTCGTTGACGAAGCTTATGCAGTTACATTTGCTGTACAAGACGAAGCAGGAAATGCAATCACAGATGCAACGGTTACTTTTGATGGTGTTGAAATGACTACATCTCCTTATGTTTACGATTATATCCAAGAAGGAACTTATACCTATACTGTTGAAAAAGATGGTTACGAAACTGTTACAGTTACAGACTTTGTGATGCCTGCAAGTGACACTACTGTTACTGTTGAGTTGGTTGACTTATTAGCATCTACTTACTCTGAAAACATTTACATTACACAATCTACTACATCAACTTATGCTACTTATAATGGTGTTAGAGTAGAAGATACAGAAAACACAACTATCGGTGTAAAATATCACACAAACACAGATAATACTATCGTTATCCAACCTACAGCAAATTGCGAAGGTTTTGTTGAAGTTGACAACGATGACTTTACAAGCTATACAGAAATAGCAAATGCTTACACAAGTGGTACAGAAGAACCAGAACTTGAATTGCCATTTGATTATGATTCAAAAGCTTACGCAGCTAAATATTTCATTGCTAAAGTTGACGGAGCTTACCTTTTGGTGAAATATGTTGATGGTTTTGTAAACCCAAATGCACATGATGGAAACCTTGGTAATGTAATTGTATTCCAATACAAAAACTAATTAGATAATAGTATTTTTTAAAAGCCGCAAATTTGTGCGGCTTTTTTGTTTTTATTACTTGAGTAACAATATTCTCAATCAAATTAACATACTTATTACCATAATATTATTCCTTTTGTGTAAGTTTGTAAATTAAATTTTAAAACTTAAAATTATGTTTTCAGGTATAGTAGAAGAAACCGCAAAAATCGTAAAAATCGAACAAGACAAAACAAATTTTCATTTTTATTTTACTTGCTCATTTGCAGATAAGTTAAAAATTGACCAAAGTGTATCGCACAACGGAGTATGCTTAACAGTAGTTGATGTTAATAAATCCGAAAAAGTGTATAAAGTTACCGCTGTTCAAGAAACACTTGATAAATCAAATCTTGGATTGTTAGCAGTAAACGATAAAGTGAATGTCGAAAGAAGTATGACTATGGATAAGCTCTTAGACGGACACATGGTACAAGGTCATGTTGATCAAACGGCTATTTGTACAGATATAAAAG
>CAYNKH010000192.1:1647-5451 GCA_964397745.1 uncultured Bacteroidales bacterium
AAAGAAGTGGACGGAAGCTGGTACTTTACTTTCCAGTATGATAAGTCCATTGGTAATATTACTGTCGAAAAAGGTTCGGTATCTGTTAATGGTGTTAGCTTAACTGTTGTTAATTCACAAGATGATAAATTCTCAGTTGCAATAATACCTTTTACTTATGATATTACGAATTTTCATACTTTTAAAATAGGTAGTGTAGTAAACTTAGAGTTTGATATTATTGGAAAATATATCCAAAAAATTATGGCTGGTTATTTGGAAAATATGAATTCTAAATAGTGTTTAAATCGAAATGCTGTGATAAGTTTATGACAAAGCGAATCCTAAACTCGAAACTCGAAACTCGAAACTCGAAACTCGGAACCCGAAACCCGAAACCCGAAACTCGAAACTCGGAACCCGAAACCCGGAACCCGAAACTCGAAACTCGGAACCCGAAACTCGCAACTCGGAACCCGAAACTCGAAACATTTTCAACACAGCCATCAAACTTTATAAAATAAATAAATAGTTATAATAGTAAACTTGAATTTACAAAAACATATAACTGATGTAAGAGCCCTTCAGCTTTTTCAGATAATTCGTTTTGGTGTATTATTACTAATAAGTATAATCTTTACCAAATCCGATTTAGGTATTGGACAAATTGGAGTTTATGAGACGTTTTTACTAATAGCTGGAGCTGTAAGCTTTTTCTGGATTGGTGGAATGTTACAATCTCTACTTGGTATCTTCGAAAATAACGAAACTTTTGGAAATGAGAAAAACTCACCTCTTTTATTCAACACATTTGTTTTATTTACGTTTTTTAGTGTTCTGGCAGCTGTTATTGTTTATTCTTTACAACCCTTAATAGCAGATTTATTTAGCATAAATGGACGAGAAATTCCGTATATGAAGATTCTCTTCATGTATATAGTTGTTTCTGGTCCAGTAAATTTAATAGAATACATTTATTTATTGAAGAATAAAAGTCTGAGTATTATTCTTTATGGGACTATTACTTTTACATTACAATTATTTGCAGTAACACTTCCAATCCTACTAGGATTTGATTTAGGATATGGATTATATGGACTTGTGTTTATAAATATTATCCGTTTTGTATGGTTAATAATTATTGTTTTGAAGTATTCTAAGATAAAAATATCGACAGAATATTGGGGGGAGTATCTGCGACTTTCATTTCCTTTAGTTTTAAGCATTTTGCTAAGTGGTAGTGCTCAATATGTTGATGGTTTTATTATCTCGTTTAGATACGATGAAGCAACTTTTGCTATTTTTAGATATGGTGCTAGAGAATTACCATTTATTGTTCTGCTTATAGGTGCTTTTGGTAATGCAATGACACCAAAGTTTTCTAAAAAAGAAAATAGAGAGCAGGCAAAATTAGAATTAAAACAAGGAACAAAAAACTTAATGCACTATATGTTTCCTATCTCAATCATTTTAATTTTAACTAGCAAATATCTTTATCCAATAGTTTTTAATCCCCAATTCACAGAAAGTGCTTTAATCTTTAATATCTACATATTAATAGTAGTTACAAGATTTGTATTTTCTCGAGTTATACTTATTGGAATAAAAAACACAAAGCCCATTTTCTATTCTTCAGTTATAGAACTAATTATGAATATTGTCCTAAGTTTAATATTGATAAACTACTGGGGAATCGCAGGTGTTGCTTATGCCACAGTTATTTCTTATGTGTTAGAAAAGGCATTCCTTGTGTATATTTTAAAGAAAAAATACAAAATTAAACTTAACGAATATCTTGATATAAAAATTTATTTAATATATTCTGGGTTACTTTTTATTAGTTTTGCATTAAACCTTATTATTTAAATTTAGAGATGAATAAATTTATACTAAATGGTAATAATGCATTTCGCTGGATAAAATCTGGGAACTATCACTTTATTGGTTATTGTTTTGAGAAAGAAAAACTCTTGACAGGAGATGCTGCAATAAAATACATCCTAAATAATTTAGAGAAAAAGCTAATATTAAATGGAATATATAGTCTAATTTCTATTAAAGATAATAATGTGGAGATAATTGTTGACTCAGTAAATTATTTTCCGATTTTCTTTGTTTTTCATAACTCACAATGGGTAATATCTGATGCTTGGGAAATGATATTGAAAGAGAAGGTTACTTTGGTTCCTAATTTGGAGGTTGAAGCAGAGTTTTTAAATGCAGGGTTTGTCTTAGGTTTTGATACGATAGATAAGGAAATAAAAAAAACAAAATCTGGGTCTAAAATAATACTACAAAATGATGGAAATCAATCAGTAATACCAAATTGGAGTTTTATTCCAGATACATTTTTAGATTATTCAAAAGACAAATTAGTTGAATTAACGTTCAATGAGTTTAAAGGAGTGCAGAATAGGATGATAAAATTTTTAGATGGACGTACTGCCGTTTTGCCATTGAGTGGTGGTTTTGATAGCAGACTTATTGCGTGTATGCTTAAAGATTGTGCATATCCGAAAGTTGTTTGTTTTACTTATGGGAAACCAAACCCAGAAGAAAAAATTAGTAAGAAAGTTGCAGCACAACTGGGTTTTGAATGGCTTTTCGTGAATTATAAGGAACTTAAAACCACAGGTTTCTTAAAAACGAAAGATTTTGAGGAATATACTAAATTGGCAGGTAATGGATACTCAATGCCATATCTTCAAGAGTACTTTGCGGTTAAATATCTTAAAGAAAAAGAAGTAATACCAATTGATTCGGTGTTTCTTCCTGGCCACTCTGGGGATTTCCTCGGTGGTAGTTATATTTCAAAAACTGCAAAAACCAAAACACATAATAAGCAGCTTGCTAAATATTTACGAAAAAAATATTTTTGGTTCTTCGATAAAAAAGATAATGAAACAATAGAAAATAGGCTTGCTAAGACTATAAACTGTCCGGAAGATAATGCAATCTCGAACGTATATAATCCATATATCGAAGACTGGGACATAAAAGAAAAATTGGCAAAATTTATTTTTCACTCTTCAATTGTTTTCAATCATTTTGGGTATCAGCACTATTTTCCTTTATGGGATACTAACTTGATAAAACATTTCCGTAAAATACCATTCGAATTAAGAGAAAACAAAACTCTATATGATGAGGTCTTAATATCCAAATACTTTGATAAGTATGGAGTTTATTATGATGAGAAAGAACTTATTATATCTAAAACCTATAGAGAATATCAAAAGTTAAAAGACTCAGTACGACATTACTTTCCTTGGTCCTATGTGCAAAATAGAATGTCAGAAAGCGATTGGATGCTTTATTCAGAATTATGTAAACCTTTGGAAATTGAAATGGCTAAAACTGGCTTTAAAAAACTAAAAAGATATAGAACATTTAATGCTATAATTTGTAAGTGGTATCTGATAGATACTGGGTTTTATAATAACATTTAAAGTTTTCGCATGCAATAAGTTTACTCTGTATGGTTAAGATGGGAGCAAATAAGGTTTTTAATTACTTAATTTATAATATGCCGTATTTTGTAATTATAGTTGCTCTAATAATCATTTCAATTTTTGGTTTTAATACAGATTTGTATTCTCAAAAAAAAAGCGAAAAAGCTGTACGCACTTCCGCTGCAATAAAAATTGACGGAAAACTGAACGAATCAGATTGGGAAAATGCGGCAGTTTTTAATGATTTCATTGGATTTTATCCGATATTTGGAAAAAAACCAGCTCAAAAAACCGAAGTGCGTGTTTTATACGATGATTGTGCTATATATTTTGCGGCAATTCTATATGATGAGAAACCCGACAGTATTTATAC
>CAYNKH010000193.1:0-5397 GCA_964397745.1 uncultured Bacteroidales bacterium
TTTCGACCGTTAGGGAAAAATCTGTTATTTATTCAATTCGAATGTTATTATTTATTCACATTTATAAAGTTACAACAGTGTCTGCTACGAAAAATCGGGACTTCTAAATTTTTAATATATTTATCAATAGAAAAAATATCCCACAAGAAAAACTACAATTGCAAGAAAACATATTATTATAACAGAATATGTAGTTGTTTTTCCCGATTGTGTTTTCTTTCTTAGGTCATATTCACTTATAAGTCTGGAGATAAGAGGATACAAACGCACAAAATACTGAGAATCTTTTTTAATAAAAGCAGCAGGTTTTAGTTTACTCGTTGTAGCCTTTAGTTCTATATTTTCACTATCTGCAAAAATAATTACTTGAATCTCCTTATCAATACTTTTTATGGCAGGTAAAAGCTCCAATGCTGTTTTGGTATTCATTCCACGAGAACTTATAATATTATCAATAATAACAATTTTATAACGTTTATCTTTGACATCATTTTTAAGTTTATTCATGAACATTTGTACCGAATTATAGGTAAACAGCGTAAAACTTAGTTCGGGTTTAAAGTTTTCACGGAAGAAGTCAAGTTCCATAACATCATTATCAACACAGTAAAAGATAGTATGTTTTGTGTTTTTCTTCATTAGAAATCTCCTGATGCTCCTTTGCGTTTAAGTGTATTTATATGGTTATCTCTTTTATAATTTATTGCTTTTTCGGGATCTACATCACTTATTAAATACCATCTTCCTGCTCTAAAAACAAATGCGTCGTAAGAAAAGTCGGGGCCATAATATTGATAAAGTCCTTTATACTTATGCTCTGGAGGTGACAAGTGGTCAAGCACAATCATTTTTTGTTTATCGTTATATCTTAATAACATCGTAGCTCTGTCTGCATATTCAAAAATTAATCTCCCAGTTGCAGTTTTTTCGAGCTTAAATGATTTACTACCAAAGGATGGCATCCCTTTTCGATCAAATGTAAGAACCTCCACAACTTTTCGATTAATTAAAAAATCTGCTCCATCCCATCCTATAAGAGTATAAAATGTTCTCGAATTCCATTTTGTTGTAATAATTTCGTAGTAAAGTACTCCATACCATTCTGTATTAGTTAGGTATCGTCTTTCAAAACCATCCTCAGATTGCTTTTTATCATCAAGAAAAAAGACATAATCATTTTTGTTATCTTTATATTGCAGGAAACCAAAATACTTAAAACTCCCATCTTGGTAATTAAGATTCCATGTAAATACTCTTAGTTTATCATCATCTGATTTTAATACGCTCAAATAATTTACCGAGTCGTATTTTGCTGACCAAGAAATATCATTTTCAAGAAATTCTCGCAAATAACCAATCAAATAAGCATTCAACTCATCTTTTTTAACATCAGATTTAGTTGTAGATATAGTACAAAGCATCTGATTTATTGAATCTATCTCTGGTAAGTCAATAGGTTTCTGAGCCTGTCCTAAAATTGATAGTACAGATAACAGAATAGATAATATTGATATTTTCGTAATTATTAGTCGCATTACATTAATACTAACGTGTATAAGCTAAAATATTTTACAAAAATAGAATTAAATTCGGTTTAAAGCTTGAATAATCAAATCACAAGCTTGAATAATTTCGTTGTTACTAATATTTAAGGGAGGTGCAATTCTAAAAGCCGAGTTATAAAAGATGAACCAATCAGTAATAAAACCTATTTCTATTCCATTTTTTACGAGTTTTATTACATTATCAAAACCCCCAATATTTACAGCCAGCAATAGTCCATGCCCTCGTATTTCGGTAATTAGCTTATGTTTAAGGTGTTTGCGAAACATTTGTTCCTTTTCTAAGACATTATTTACCAATCCAGATTCGTTAATATGCTTAATGGCAGCCAACGAAGCTGCTGCACTTACGGGGTGTCCACCAAAAGTAGTAATATGTCCGAGTGTGGGATTTGTTTTAAAGCTATCCATAATATTTTTTGGAGCAACAAACGCTCCTATTGGCATTCCTCCTCCCATTGCTTTTGCAAAACAAACAATATCTGGTACTATGTCATAATTTTGGAAACCAAACATTTTTCCTGTTCTTCCAAAACCTGTTTGTATCTCGTCCAAAATAAGCAAGGCTCCATTTTGCCTGCATTTATCGGCAAGTAATTTCATGTATTTTTTTTCGGGAGTCTGCACTCCTGCTTCTGCTTGTATAGTTTCTAAAATGACACAAGCAGTTTTATCATCAATCTCATCTAGCTGCGAATAATTATTTAACTCTAAAAAATAGACTTCGGGCAATAATGGTCTAAAAGCAAATTTAAAATCTTCGTTTCCACATACGCTAATAGCCCCATGCGAGCTACCATGATAGGCATTGTTATAAGCTATCATTTTTGTTCTCCCTGTATATCTTTTTGCAAGTTTGATAGCCCCTTCTACTGCTTCGCTACCACTATTTACTAAATAAACCGAATTTAGATTTTTAGGTAATATTTTAACAAGATAAGTTGATAATTGCACTTGTGGATTTTGAATAAACTCACCATAAACCATTAAGTGCATGTTCTTATCCAATTGCTTTTTGGCTGCGTCTATTACTGGTTTAAAATTATGCCCTAATGAATTTACCGAAACACCCGAAATAAGATCGATATATTTTTCATTATTTGGTCCGTACAAATAAATACCTTCAGCTCTTTCAATTTCGACTAGATATGGGCTTTCAGAAGTTTGCCCTAAGTAATTAAGAAAAAGTTCACGATTAGTAATCATTTTTGTTGCATTCTTTTAAGTATTTCTTCCTCTATTGTTTTTGGTACGCTAAGGCTATCTACGTGGTAATCATCATCAAACAGCAAGTTTCCTTCTTTCACATCAACTATCCTCTCAATATTAACAAGTTTTCTGGTGCCAAAGTGAAAAAAACCATTATTAGATGCAATAATATCAAAATCTATAATGTCATTTTTAAGTTTATATGTTTTTTTTCTAGTAAATATTGTCTGGTTATTACCAGAGCAATCAATATATACAACATCGCCTAATTTTATTCTTTCGAATGTGTCATTAATTTTAACAAAAAACCTTTCTTTTTCAATATCTAGTTCAAAATTTCTGTCTCTTTCTATGCTTCTATACACAGATTTTAAAAATCTACTATATTCTATTGGTTTAAGCAAATAATCTGTAACACCAAACTGGAATGTATCGAGTGCATATTTTCTATCTCCAGAGATAACAATAATTTGATATTTGGTTTTATATTCTTCGAGATACTCTAATCCACTCATTTCGGGCATTTCTATATCAAGAAAAATGAGGTCGATATTGTTGTTTTGTATTGCATCAAACGCCTGCACAGGGTTATTGTACATCCCTTTAACATTCAGCAAATCAGATTTATAGATAAATGTACTGAGTTGTTTCAGAATAATGGGGTCGTCGTCTATAATAATACAATTCATAAATCTAGGTATGGCTTAACATATATTATATACGTTTTAGACAGCAAATTGTTTTAAAATAATCACATAAGCTTTATTATTTCGACATTATGTTTAAATTTTCCGATTTTAAACAATTTGATCACGACATTATTAATTGCTATTGTTTCTTTTGAGGCATAAAATCTTAATTTTTGAGTGTTTTGAATTAAATTTATCATCTTGTTTATCTCCAAAACGTCTTTAGTTCTGCGTGCCACTGCTTTACCAGACTCAATTATATTAATACTATTACCTGTTATTGCAAAAATAGCTTCATAAAATAGTGGGTAATGAGTACAACCTAGGACTAACTGATCTACATTAGCGTTTTTCATTGGGAGTATATATTTGCTCAAAAGTTCATCAACTTTTTCACCTTCAAAAACTCCATTTTCGGCTAATTCGACAAGTCCTTTTGCCACTTGCAAATGAATTTCAACATAATCTTTGTATTTTTCGCTTGTATTTTTAAAATGATTGCCAAGGAAAGTTCCTTTCGTTGCCAACACGCCAATATGTTTAGTTTTGGTTAGTAAACACGCAGGTTTTACTGCGGGTTCTAAACCAACAATTGGTAATTTGTATTTTTTTCTCATAATATTAACCGCTGCTGCGGTTGCAGTATTACAAGCAACAACGATTAATTTACAATCTAATGAGACAAGGAAATCAATAATATTAGCAGATAGTTTTACAATTTCAGTTTTTGATTTATTGCCATAAGGAGCATTCATAGAATCTGCGAAATACACAAAACTCTCGTTAGGCAACAGTTCTGTAAGCTCTTTTAATACTGTTAGCCCTCCTACACCGCTATCAAAAACTCCAATTGGTTTATTCATAAAAAAATCCCGTCTAAAACGGGATTAAAAATAACAAAAATATTTTGATTTTAGTTAATTCCTAATTTTGTCTTAACCATATTTGTTACATCCACACTTTCGCTTGAATGGTACAACAAAGTAGATTCATCAAATATATAAATGAAACTATTTTCTTCGCCCACTTCTTTAATTGCATTTTGGATTTTTGTATAGATAGGTTCGAGCAGTTCAATTTCTTTTGCTTGCATATCTTCTTGTGCTCTGGTCTGGAAAGCCTGAATTCTTTGCTGAAGATTAACAATTTCCTCTTCTTTCATTTGTTTTATTGAAGGTGACATTGTTTCTTGTTTCTCCATATAATCGTTATATTTCAACTCCAATTCTTTATTAAGCGATTGCAATTGAGTTTCTAGCGTCATTGCATAGTCTTCGACTGCTTTAGATGCTACTTGTTTTTCAGGCATCAGAGTAAAAACGGCGTTTGAGTTTACATGTCCGAATTTAGCTTTCTGTGCAAATGCTCCTACTGTTAGTAGGGAGATTGATAATATTACCAATAATTTTTTCATAATCTAAATTTAAAATTTTAGCAAATATAATACTTAATTAATTCTTATAACCTAATTTTCTTAAAACATCATCACTTTTATCGTATCGAGGGTCTGTATATAACATATTAAGACTGTTAGCGGTATCGAATATTACAGCGTAACTTCCTTCTGTAGCTATTTCCTTAATTGCATTATATATGTCATCCTGCAATGGTTTGATGAGTTCTTCACGTTTTTTAAAGAGCATTCCTTCTTTACCGAAATATTTTTGCTGCAGTTCTCTCATTTCCTGTTCTTTTTTCATTATTTCCTCTTCACGTTTAACACGCAACTCTTCGGTAAGCAAGACTCTTTCTGACTTATAGTCGTTATACATTTTATCAATCTGTGTTTTCATCTGATCAATTTCTGTCTTCCACTCAACTGTAAAATCATCAAGCTGGGTTTTAGCCGTTTCGTAGATAGGGATATTATTAAGAATATACTCAGTATCGACATAGGCATATTTTTGAGCGAACATAGCTGTCGAGAAAATAGAAAC
>CAYNKH010000194.1:0-5272 GCA_964397745.1 uncultured Bacteroidales bacterium
ACTCGCGACCCTCAGCTTGGAAGGCTGATGCTCTACCAACTGAGCTATTCCCGCAACCTAAGTGTAGTGGGGGGAGAAGGATTCGAACCTCCGAAGTCGTACGACAACAGATTTACAGTCTGCCCCAGTTGGCCACTTTGGTATCCCCCCAAGAAATCTTGGAGCCGATGAACGGACTCGAACCGCCGACCGGCTGATTACAAATCAGCTGCTCTACCAACTGAGCTACATCGGCCAAAAAAAACAATTCATACACTTTAAAGAACATTAATCCCTTTCGCAAAAGGTTTGCAAATGTATGAATTATTTATTTACCTCCAAAAAATTTATTAACTTTTTTTTATTTTTTTTTATCCGCGTTGTTTTTCTTTGAATTTTTTGAGCTGACGCCTTAGTGCAACTGTAACACTATCGACAGACTCTTCAAATGATTTACTTTGCTTTTTTGCAAAAATATCAGTCCCATGTGGAATATCAATACTAATCTCAGCGATTTTGTTGTCATTTTTCTCCGAATTATTAATTTTTAGGATCACTTCGGCATTTAAAATGTCGTCAGCAACTTGACTAAGTTTACCAACTTTTGTTTCAATGTAATCAATTAATTTTTTATCAGCATCAAATTTAATAGATTGAATTTTTATATTCATATTTGCTCCTTTCTTTATGCTCGTGGATGAGCTTGTTTATAAATATCTTTAATTTTTCCGAATGTATTGTGTGTATAAACTTGAGTGGCTGCTAAATTAGCATGTCCCAAAAGTTCTTTTATTGCATTCAAATCGGCACCATGATTTAACATGTGCGTTGCAAATGTGTGTCGTAGTACGTGCGGGCTTTTTTTATCTATCACAGTAACTTTACTCAAATAGTGAACAACTTTTAAATAAACAAACTTTGGGTACATTTTATTGCCCTTATCTGTAACAAATAACAAATCTTCTTTCGAGACGCCGAATCCTTGTTCTGATTTTTTATCAATATAATCCTTACATATATTAATAGTGTAAGAATTTAACGGACAAATTCTTTCCTTATTTCTTTTACCCAAAATCTTTACTGTTAATTCAGAAAAACTAACATCTGCATGTCTAATATTTATCAACTCAGATAATCGCATCCCAGTATTATAAAACATCTCTATTATAAACCGATCTCTAACACCACTAAAATCATCTGTATAAACATCACTTACCTCTAATTTGTTCATTTGAGCTTCTTGTACAAACTCTGGAAGTCGTTTCTTGTTTTTTGGACTAATTATTTTAGCCATTGGATTGTCCTCAATAATGTTTTGTTTTTTTAAATATCTAATATAAGACTTTAGGCACGATAATTTACGATTTATTGTTCGTGCAGAAATATTGCTTAGGGATAACTCAACAATCCACGACCGAATATTTTGATAATTTAGACAAGCAGGGGGGTCTTTCTGGGAACAAGAGCAATGCTCATAAACAAAACTACGAAACTGATTAAGGTCAGTTTCGTATGATTTTATCGTATGTATTGAATATCTCTTTTCGTACTTGAGGTATTTCACAAAGATTTCAATGTCCATAAGTTTTTACGTAATAAGCTTTACTTTCATTTATACGCAAAAAGTACTTTAAAGTTACACGGCTAATAATTATTTTTAATTATTTTCTGCTTGGCTATGTAAACGCTGGATATAAATAGCATGCAATTTTTGCTCACGCTTTGTAACAGATGGTTTTTGAAATGCCTGACGGCGTCTCATTTCCTTTACAACTCCCGTTTTTTCAAATTTTCTTTTAAAACGTTTTAAGGCTCTATCTATATTTTCGCCTTCTTTTACTGGTACTATTATCATTTCTTTTTACTATTAAATTTTAATATCTTACTGTTTTTAGGGCTGCAAAAGTACACATTATTAAATTATTAACAAATTTTTTTAACTAAATAAACATATTTATCCAATTTTTATTTTTTTTTTCTTTACAAACGTATAAATATTACCTTTGCAATCAAAATAATAATATGACATTAATTAAATCTATTTCGGGAATTAGAGGAACTATTGGCGGAAAACAAGACGACAATTTAACTCCTTTTGACATAATGAAATTTGCTGTTGCTTATGGACAGTGGGTTAAAGAAAACAATAATGATGCAAATCTTATTGTGGTTGGGAGAGATGCTCGCCCATCAGGTAAAATCATTGAGAACATAATTGTTTCCACATTGGCTTCGATGGGATTTAACGTTCTAAACATAGGACTTGCCACTACTCCAACAACTGAGTTTGCCGTGATAAAAGAAAAAGCCTCGGGCGGTATTATAATAACTGCCAGTCATAATCCAATTGAATGGAATGCCTTAAAGTTGCTTAATTCTGAAGGTGAGTTTTTAACTGCCAAAGATGGAGCAAGGTTATTAGAACTTGTCGAATCGGCTTCTCCAGAATTTAGCACTGTTGACAAGTTGGGGAAAATAAAAATTGCAAGAGATTATGAAAACCACCATATTGAATCGATATTAAAATTACCTTTAGTAAATAAAAATCTAATTAAAGAAGCTAACTTTAGAATTGCTATTGATTGTGTGAACTCAGTTGGAGGGTTTGCAATACCTAAGTTACTTAAGGCTCTTGGAGTAAGCGATATTATTAAACTATATTGCACACCCGATGGAAACTTCCCACATAATCCGGAACCAATACCAGAAAACCTCACTGAAATTAGTGCGGTAATCAAAGAACAAGGTGCCGACGCAGGTTTTGTTGTGGATCCTGATGTTGATAGACTTGCAATTATTTGTGAAGATGGCAGTATGTTTGGTGAAGAATATACTCTTGTAGCAGTTGCTGATTACGTGTTATCAAAAACTCCTGGAAATACGGTATCAAACCTATCTTCTACAAGTGCTTTACGGGATGTTACAGAAAAATATGGTATGGAATATAACGCTTCGGCAGTTGGTGAGGTTAATGTTGTTGCTAAAATGAAGGAGACAAATGCTGTTATTGGTGGCGAAGGCAACGGTGGAGTTATTTATCCCAAATCGCATTATGGACGAGACGCATTAGTAGGCATAGCTTTATTCCTTTCCTTATTAGCAGAAAAAAAACTGAAAGTTTCAGGACTCAAAAAATCATACCCTCAATATCATATCTCAAAAAATAAAATTCAGCTCAAAGAGAACATTAATGTCGATAAGATTTTACAATCGCTTGAAAATAAATACAAACACAATCCTATACAAACCATAGATGGTTTAAAAATTGAATTCCCCGAAACAAAAGAATGGGTGCATTTACGTAAATCAAATACAGAACCTATTATTAGAATCTATTCGGAAAGCTCAAGTATCGAAGCTGCTGATAAACTTGCACAAGGTATTATTGATGAAATTAATGAATCAATCTAAAGATTGGAGAGGGGGTGTTCTGAGTTGAAGTTCACTGTTCAGATTGAGCTCTTCGAATAACTGTGAACTGTTTTCTGTTCACGGTTCACGATGCAGCAGCCCAATCCCAGTTTACTAATTTTCAGATTCCAATATTACTCTTTCGTTCGAGACAATAAAATTATAAGTAGCACCAATTATTAAAGATTGGTTATTACTAATATGTCCTGCTGGCAAATCAAAACAAACAGGAAAATCATATTCAGCAATATGCTCATGAATAATCTCATAAGCGTTTTTGCCAAACGGGTTTTGATGGTCTTTCATATCTGTAAATGCACCAACCACTAATCCTTTCAAACCAGAGAGTTTTCCCGAAAGTTTTAAATTAATCATAATTCTATCGAGATGGTACAAGTATTCATTCAAATCTTCAATTACCAAAATTTTATTATTTGTATCAATTTCATAAGGAGTTGCCTGCATACAATAAATAATTGACAAATTACCGCCAATTAGCTGAGCTTTAGTCTCTCCTACCCTATTTAAAATATGTGGTGGCTGCGAATATGAGATTTTATTACCCTGTAAAACTTCAACCAAACTGAAGGCAGATTTGTGTTCTTCTGGTAAGAAAAAAGACTTAGTCATAGGACCATGAATACTCATTATTCCTAATTGATTAAGCCTTAAATGCAGATGAGTGATATCACTAAAACCTATCAACCATTTTGGGTATTTTTGCATCACAGAGAAATCAAGTTTATCTAAAATTCTTCCCGTACCATATCCACCACGTGAACACATTATCGCAGCAGCTTCTTTATCATCCAATGCAGATTGTAACTCCTCTAATCTTACTTCATCGGTAGCTGAATAGTTAAAATAGCGTGACGTACAATTCTCAGAAACTTGTACATTAAAGCCTAAAGATGTCAAATCAAAAACACACTTATCTACACTTTCTTTGCTTACTCTCCCAGCAGGACTTGTAATTATTATTTTATCTCCTTTTTTTAAATTGTTTGGTTTAATCATTTGTACTGTTTTTGTCTAAATACAAAGTTATTATTTATTTGTAATAGCCCAAATATCATTTAATTATAAAAGCTATTACTTATTCTCAAAAAACATTTCTCAATTTTTAATAATACTGATATAAATATTAGATCTTTCTCTGCCAAAATTTGCAACAAATCACAATCTCTTACAAAAAACGTTTTTATTTCATCTTTTTTTGTGATTTTTCAAAGCAACATAATCCTTTGATTTTCAAGCACCTTGCCATTTTTAAACGTTTACAAACGAATATTAAACGAAAGCAAACACTTAAAAACCGACTAATAATTCTAAGCTGCCGCATCTTTGCATCGACAATGATTGACAACATTAAACCAATCGAAATTGAAAATTAACTTAAAATTAAAATTATGAATTTAAAAAATCAGGTACAACTAATCGGGAATGTGGGAAGCGAACCACTAATCAAAGAATTTAACAGCGGCAGAAAAATGGCTCGCTTTAGTGTAGCGACAGATGATGTGAAAAAAATTAAAGGAAAATTCGTAAAGCACACTCAGTGGTACAATGTTACTGTGTGGAATAAAATTGCAGACATCGTGCAAACTAATATTAATATAGGTACAGAAGTAGTTATTCAGGGGCGTGTAGTAAATAATGAATTTCGCGATAAACAAGGAAACCTAAGAAAGATATCAGAGATTATTGCGGAAAGTTTGATTTACAGAAATATCAACAGTAGCATTAAAAAGAATATTAACGAGAGTAAACGGAGAGCGTAGAGGAACGGTAATCGGTGGTCAGTGGTCGGTGGTCGGTGGTCGGTGGTCGGTGGTCGGTGGTCAGTAAAAAAACAAAAAGTAAACAATTAAAAATTAATATC
>CAYNKH010000195.1:0-5257 GCA_964397745.1 uncultured Bacteroidales bacterium
ACTGACAGGAACCTTGAAACCTAAATACGGTAAGTATATAAAATAACAATAATATATTTTGTACGCTACAACACAAAAGGTTATCAAACCTTTAACAGGCTTTGTGAACACTAACAAACATCAATATTTTGGGTTTTTAAAATAATAATTTCCGCTTAGATTCTTATCAAAACACACTCTAACTTCTGCTTAAATCAAATTAACATTAGACATTAAAATTTGACAATTCTAAAAAATGATGCTAAAGCAAGAGGTAGAAAAAAAAGTTTTAACAGTTGGCTGAAGCCAACTGTAATAGATAATTTTAGAATTAATAAATTATTTTCTTATTGTTTATTTATTGTTTTACTACTTTCATTAAAGCGTTTTTATTTCCAGATTTCAAATCAATCAGATATATTCCGCTAATGTCATTTATGTAAAACTCCAATATACTTTGGTTATTAAAGAAAAACTTATCAACTAATTTTCCATTTACATCATAAATATTTACAAAAGTTTCAGGATAGTCATTCCCCAAATCAACGGTCAAACGACCATTTGTCGGATTTGGATAAACAAGTATTTCTGTTCCATAAGTATTCTGAAAAATTCCTTCCAAAGTAACGGAATAACAACTTGATGTGCCAATACAATCATTTTCAGAAACTTCCAAAGCATAACTACCATCAATTGTGGCAGTAAAGCTCTGAGCTGTTTCGCCAACGAGAGGGTCCAAATTATTATTACAATCTAACCACTGATAAGTTACTCCATTTGCGACTGCAGTTAAAGTAACCCCGTCCTGCGTTACACTGGTATCTGGCGTTTGATTAATTGTGAGATTTAATGTAATTATAGAATCACAAGCGTATGAATTAGTAAGTGTGTGAGTAGCCGTGTTATTATTTTCTGTATAAGTATTCCCGTCTATCCACGTATAAGTGTCACAAGCGGTAATTACATCGGTCGCAACATCACTATAATTAATTGTTAAATCTAAACTTACTACACTATCGCAACCATGAAAATTGGTAAGCGTGTAAGTTGCCGTATTATTATTTTCTGTATAAGTATTTCCATCTATCCACATATAACTATCGCAAGCAGTAATTACATCAATTGCAGCATCACTATAATTAATTGTTAAATCTAAACTTACTACACTATCGCAACCATGAACATTGGTAAGAGTGTAAGTTGCCGTGTTATTATTTTCTGTATAAGTATTTCCATCTATCCACATATAACTATCGCAAGCGGTAATTATATCGGTTTCAGCATCACTATAATTAATTGTTAAATCTAAACTTACTACACTATCGCAACCATGCACATTGGTAAACATATAAATTGCTGTGTTATTGCTTTCTGTGTATGTATTTCCATCTATCCATATATAACTGTCACAAGCTGTAATTACATCATTAGTAGGGGTTGAATAGTTAATTGTAACATCAATTGTTAACACACTATCGCAAGCCCAATAATTGGGAATAGTGTCATTGTAAATTCCACTTGTGGTAAACGTATAATTACCGCTTGGCGAAGTATAACTATCGCAATTTACTACCGAAAACGAATTAGACGTATGCCCAGTAACTAACAGAGATATCTGTTTGGTACTATCTACTAATGTGGATGTATCAGCAACAGTTAAACTTACATCGTATAAGCCTGGCAAATAATAAGTGTGAGTTGGATTAGCAATAGTATCAGTAGTTCCATCACCAAAATCCCATAAATAAGTGTCGCCATCAATACTCAAATCTGCATAATTAATAATTGTCGAATCACACTCCACGATTTCAGTATAAGTAAAATCAGAAATTGGCAACGACAATTTTGTAATAGAATCAGTTGTAACAGAACTCCACAAATCCAAACTATCTTTAAATTGGAAATTTATTGTGTGTTCACCTTTGGGAATTTGAGTAAGATCAAGATTATCGATAAGATTAATCTGAGAAACTGGAGTTTGCAAGAAAATATTTACAGCCTCATCAAAGTCATCATCTATCCAATAACGATAATTGGTAATTAAATTATTTGTTATAGTTTGGACAGGCATTTTATAAAAAAACTGGCTCAAAGTACTGCTCCATTTTTGGGCATCATCTTTAAAGCGGATATTAAAAACATGGATTCCATTAGTCAACAACTCAGCACTAATCAACTCATCTATAGACACTTGCTGTTGGATAGGAGTATTTACAGTAACTGCGTTTGTATAATCGTTATCGAACCAATATTCGTAAACAAGCAAATTGTGACTATTTACAGCTTGTTGCGGCATTTTATAAAAAAACTGGCTCAAAGTACTACTCCATTTTTGGGCATCATCTTTAAAACGAATATTAAAAACATGGATACCATTAGTCAATAACTGAGCACTAATTATCTCATTAATAGCAACTTGCTGCTGAGATGGAGTGTTTACCGTAACTGCGTTTGTATAATCATTATCAAACCAATATTCGTAAACAAGCAAATTGTGACTATTTACAGCTTGTTGCGGCATTTTATAAAAAAACTGGCTCAAAGTACTACTCCATTTTTGGGCATCATCTTTAAAACGAATATTAAAAACATGGATACCATTAGTCAATAACTGAGCACTAATTATCTCATTAATAGCAACTTGCTGCTGAGATGGAGTGTTTACCGTAACTGCGTTTGTATAATCATTATCAAACCAATATTCGTAAGCACTCAAATTATGGCTATTTAAAGCTTGTTGCGGCATTTTATAAAAAAACTGGCTCAAAGTACTGCTGCAGAGTCCTAAATCATCTATTGCCCGGATATTTATAACATGAATACCATCTGTCAATCCTGTAGTAGGAACATTGGTATTTAATAAAAACTGTTTTATTGGTGTAGCAACAGGCGTTACTACTCTGTTTGTATAATCATTATCGAACCAATATTCATAAGTTTTTATTTTGTTTTGTGCATTTAAACTAAATGCAATAAATATTACTAATACTATAAGTTGAATTTTTTTCATAATATTGATTTTTAATAATCTTGTGCTTCTACTTGCATTTGGATATTTATTTCGCCATTACTGTCTGTATGAGTTGAAATGTTTTTAAGTTGAATATGTGGATTTACTGGCACTGACCCGCCTTTGTACGGATAAAATCCGCCATAAATCCCAACTTGAGTTCCATCAGTTCCCAAATATAATGATGGGTTAACTAAATGATAATCATGTGAATAATCGAAAACTACTCCAGTCTGGTTAACAAAAACAGTGCTGATATCAATATTATTATAATTATCAGTAAACGTATTTGTACCAACCTCTGGCATAGTTGCGAGTATATTTCTTTCAAAAGTATTGGAATTGCAAGTGGTGTAGAAATAAGTAGGATTAGATCTAAAAACAATATTATTACTAATATATGAAGATGCAACATTGTAAAATGCAACCCATCCTGAACCAGCATTACTATTAAAAAGCATTATGTTATTTGAGATTCCCATATTTCAACCATTCATAATTCTTGCAGCAAGAATACAATTACTTATCAAACATGATTCTGCATTAGCTAAATTTATCTCACCTTCGATAACACATTCTATTATTTCATTCTCTTTGCACGCTGTTGTTCGACTACCAGAGTAAACTAATTGATTAAATTTACATCTTTTGATTATTACTGAATCTACTTTATGATTATTGCTAAAATTTATTGTACCACCTACTTCAATGCCTTCTAAATGCAGATTATCGGCGTTTTGCGAAATGGTTAAATTTCCATTTAAAAAAGTTTTCGCAGTTGCAGTAGTAGAATCCGGATAGTGTCCTGCTCCAATAATAAATAGTTCTTTATCAATAGTGCTTGGAAAAAGTAGATTTCCTCCTGGCAAATAAAGAGTATCTCCATCTGCAGCAGCATTATAGGCATCAGTAAAAGGATTTGCCCCAGCAAAAATGGTAGTTGTTCCATTGCTTTGCAATGCAACCTTCTTTTGAGCAAACAGCGTACATGTACTAAATAATAATACGATGATTAGTAATTGTTTCAGGTTTTTCATAATAGTTAGTTTTAATATTAATAATCTTGTGCTTCTACTTGTATTTGGATATTTAATTTACCATTCTCGTCAGTTATTGGTGCAATATTTTTAAGTTGAATATGCGGATTATGTGGCACTGCTCCATCTTTGTATGGAAACATACCACCGTAAATACCCACTTGTGTACCGTCTATTCCTAAGTAAGTGGTGGGATTAACTAAATGATAATCATGAGTATAATCAAAAACATTACCCGATTGACTTACAAAAACAGTAGATATATCTATGGAATTATAATTATCTGTAAATGTGTTTGTTCCGATATCTGGCACTAAGGTAAATATGTTGTTTGAAAAAGTGTTCAAATTACAATCAAAATTAACATTGGAGCCGCCGCCATGGTTTCTAAAAACAACATTATTAGAAATAAAGCAAACATTAACAGATCTAAATGTAGCTGAATAGAAAGCTGTAGTACTTGGATTATTTAACAAGATATTGTTTGATATACCAATATTACTGGCAAAAGATATTTGTCCGCCAATAATATTGTTTGAAAGCATACTTGAAGTTGCATTACCAAAATTTACGCCTCCAGTTATTACATTTTCAAATATATTGTTATCTACACAAGGCGTGCCTCCATTCCCCGCATAGACTATGTTCACAAATTTGCAATGCGTTATTGTTACTGAATCTATTTTGTGATTACTGACAAATGAAATATCACCTGTCACTACAATCCCTTCCAACCATAGCTTATCAGCATTTTGTGACACTCCTAAATTACCAGTAAGAATTGTCTTGCCAGTGGCTAAGGTAGAATCGGGATAATGTCCCGCTCCAATTATTACTAACCCCTTGTCAATTGGTGATGGATAAGGGATTGTTCCTCCTGGCAAGTAAAGAGTATCTCCATCAACAGCAGTATTATACGCATCAGTAAAAGGATTTGCCCCAGCAAAAATAGTAGTAGTTCCATTGCTGTGTAAAGCCACTTTTTGTTGTGCAAATAAAACTCCTGTGCCAAATAATAGTACTATAATAATTAGTGATTGTAATCGTCTCATAATATTTAGTTTTAAAATTAATCTTCCTGTGCTTCCACTTGAATTTGAATTTGTAAATCTCCATTAACATCGGTTGTTGGTGCGATATTATTTAGTTGAAAGTGCGGATTGCTAGGAACTGCACCTTCTTTATACGGAAAAGTTCCACCATAAATACCGACTTCTGTTCCATCAGTTCC
>CAYNKH010000196.1:0-5251 GCA_964397745.1 uncultured Bacteroidales bacterium
ATTGTTTGCGAGCCACCTGCCGTTGCTGTTGGTAGAGGATCAATATTAACAGTTCCACTTGCACATAACGTAGTTGTTAAATTACATGGAGAAGTTCCAACTCTGCGTACATAATAAATTGTAGTTGTACTTGGCGAAACAGTTAAAGAAGAACCTGTTCCTAATACACTACCACTTCCGCATCCATCGGCGTACCACTGATATATAGAACCAGAACCTGAACTACCTCCAGTAGCTACAAGATTAATAGAACCACCCTCACAAATTGATGAACCAGCATTAGTAATTCCAGTTGGAGCTGTAGGTGGAGTATTAACTGTTACAGTTCCATTTGCACATGTTGTAAATGTTGAACTACAAGCTGCAGTTCCGACACTACGCACATAATAAATTGTAGTTGTACTTGGAGAAACAGTTAAAGAAGAACCTGTTCCTAATACACTACCACTACCACATCCATTTGCATACCACTGATAAGCAGAGCCAGAACCTGAACTACCTCCAGTTGCAGATAAGGTAACATTAGTACCATAACCATTACAAATTGTAGTTGTACCCGAAACGCCTGTTGGTGCTGTTGGTGGTATATACACAACAACACTTACACTTACCCAGTCGGACCATGTTCCATTCGAGTCTAAAACACGAAGTTGATAGTTTGTAGTAGATGTTGGGCTTACTACAGGATTTTGCGGATTATTGTCTCCAGTAAGATGATCCCAATCGTATTGGGCAATTGTACCACAAACGGTAGTTCCACTGCCTTGTAATGTTGTAGATTCGCCTGCACAAATTGTGTTGTCAGTCACTGTGGCACTTGCAATAGGAATACTAATTCTATAATTTAAGTTTCCTGATGTAGTAAATGCATCACAATTAAAATGCATACCTGCAATATAATATGTTCCTGATGCCGGACAAGTCCAAACTGTAGAAGAAGCAGAACCTGAACAACAAGGACCGTTATCATCATTATAATCTTGTTGAACCCATGCGTTATCATATATTCGGATATATGTGTCTTCTACTATATCACAAAAATTAAAGGCATAAGCAGTACCTACGGTTGCAGTAAATGTCCAAAAATTTATCTCCCCAACTGTATTTACTGAAGTTTGCCAAGATGTTGTAGGAGTTATTGTTCCTTTTCTCATCCAAGGGTCATCAGACCTTGAATAATACATAATACCTGAATTATTAAAAGGATCGCAAGAAAAATTTGCTGCACTTATATAATATGTTCCAGATGTAGTTGGTGACCAACTAATTGAAGATGCAGTTCCTGAACAAAATGGACCATTATCATCACTAAACGCAACCTGATTGTTAAAGCTATCATAAATTCTAATATATGAGTCTTCTGAATTTGAACATAAAGTAAAATTATAATTATAAAGTGAAGAAGCATCAAACTTCCAATATGGTCTAGTTCCTGCAATGTATGGAGCTTCTTGCCAAGTACAACTAGTTGGTGTAATAGTTCCTAAATCGGTATCTCCACAAATTGGTATAAAGCTAACTCTAAGACTTGAATTAGCATTTAAAGTCTCAATGCCTTGCCACCAAGTTGAGCTATTATCATCTTCAGTTTTATCCTTAATACCAACGACATACCAGTTGCCTGCTAACCTACCCTCAAAATCAGTAATACCAGCAGCACTATAAACAACATCATAATTTGTATAACCATCTCCTTTATCCCAATTCCAGCCTGGGTCAGTAAAATAGACAGTCCCATCATACGCATCATCATACCATGTTGCACTGTTAAAGTCTTTTTCACCACCTAGTTCTTGGTTATTTGCTGAGGTTATATTATTTGTAATATCATATGATTTAGGTCCAATTTCGTGCCACTCTGTTATACAGTCACAACCCGCATACCAGGCTTCCCAACATGTTGGATTAGTATTCGCAATAAATGTTTCATATTCTACACCCGTAATATTAGATGCATTATTAATTGCAGAGATATTAAATTTATCAAGTAACCTTGCGTAGTTGTGATTTTTCAATAATCCTGCATCATCTCTCATTGCTCCAACTTGAATATAATAACTGCCTTCCCAAGCTTCAATAACCCAATTCCGAGGAGCTCCACCATCATTGTCAATTTCGATAGCATTCATGTATATTTGCACACCTATAGCATCACTAATAGCGTCTTTTGCTCCAGATTTTGGATGTATTAGACTGATTATTTCTTGTCGAATAGGCTCATTTGTTGGAATATCAACCCACATTAGATTTTTTCTTATTTCAGAGGGTAATTCCTCGTAATTACCCTTAAAACCAACAGGTAATAATGGATACGCATTTGGTCTCATAGTAATAGTTGCTTCTTTCTCACCTGTTTCAAGGTCAAAAACTCTCATATATGGAGTTCTATATTCCTTATCCTCTGGTAACTGATTACTAAACTTAGATTTTAATGGTAAATAAGGAGCAGTACGTAATCTTAGATGAGTAAAATATCCAGGATACTCACCATCTTCTGGATCTAAATAGTCCTCTCCAAATGTGTTAATAACATATTCTACCGGAGCATAAACTTTTATAAAGTACTGAGAGACAGTTTCGACTTTTGCTATTACATCAATATTATTAAACTGTTCTGCGACATAAGTAATGTCTTCTTGTGCTTCCCATAGAATATAACCACGATAAATTGAAAAATCAATATCTTTAGGATTATATTTTTTTATAAGATTTTCTTCACTTACAAAGAATTGATAAAAAATCTTTTCATCAATCTGCACATACCTTAATTCATCATAAGGTACATTTTGTGCAACAAATCTATTAGGTTTTTCAGTTCGAAATTTCCCCTCCTTTATTTCTCTATACCAGATTGTATCTGCATCAATGAGTCTTTCAATTCTTCTATCATTTTTTGATAAAACTATCATATCATCCTCAATATCTTTTACTGGGATTTGAGGGGTATATTCTATAACAGGATTTTCTTTAGATACCTGATCTATCGAATTACAACAATTTTTTGTTTTTAATGCAGTTTGCGTTTTTTCTTGTGCGATAGTAAAAGAACCTATCAATAAGAGTGTGCAAATTGCAAAAACTCTATAAATAAAATATTTTTTCATAGTTATATTTTTTTGTTTATGAGATTAAAATTTACTTATTCCTCTACTTCTTGCAGCAACAGGTATTCTATAGGTCAACATTAACTCAAAAGAGCCATGCTCATAAGCTGCAATATCTGAAGTTGCAAAATCGGCTGCTATACCAAAATCAAATTCCTTAAATCTCAAACCAAGTATTGTAACAATATCTCCCGCAGTACGATACGAAACGCCCAGCCAATAATTTTTCTGATAAATTCCCCTAACATTAAAGTCAAGTTGAGATGGTGCTTTAAAACTTGTTTTTACTAATAATGAAGGTTCCAACTCAAATTCGTTATTTAAGGTAAATTTATATCCTCCCATAAGATTATAATGTCTTTCTAATCGAGACATTTGAATCTCCTCTCCACCTATTTTTATGGGCATTCCTATTAGCTGATTAGCTGAAATTCCTGCAAAATAGTTTTCGTGATACAAATAAACTCCAAAGTCTGATTCGGGAACAATTTTAGATTGCTCATTATTAAGAATATTAGGGTCGGCATCATCAATTGCAACTAATTGATTATAATTTAACTGATATTGAAAAACTTGAAGCCCAAGTCCTAAAGCTAGTTTTGCATCATCAAATACTTCGAGTATATATGAGTAATTACCTTGAAATCCAATTTTACGTTCATGTCCAAATCTATCGACAAATAAAACTGCTCCAACTCCCATATTATAGGCTTCAAAACAATATTGACCACTTAACACCTGAGTTGAAGGAGCATCTTCAAAGCCAACCCATTGCTGACGAACTACAAGTTGCACTGGAATACCTTCTTCACTACCTGCAACGGCAGGATTAATCAACATTTTATTAAACATATACTGGCTATACAAAGGTATTTGCTGAGCACTAATAGTTCCTACTAAAAACATTGCTGTTATTACTACTATTATTTTTTTCATAATCCCTATTTTTATTTATTTAACAAATTAAAAATTTTAAATTTTATCTTATAAGGCTAATCGTTCCTTTATAAGTATCAGTATTATCAAGTATAAGAATATAAACATACGAACCAGTTGGTAAGTCTTTATCGTTTTTTCGACCGTCCCACTGATTTAATTGATATGCATAATTTTCTCCTGAGCCATTATAAACAAACACCTCATCGCCCCATCTTGTAAATATATTAATACTTACACTTTCGTAAGCTTCGATTCCTTGAATATTCCAGGTGTCATTATAGCCGTCATTATCGGGAGTTATAACAGTTGGCACAAGCAAATCGCTTATTGGTGCCGAAATAACAATAATTTTTGTTGTGTCAGCATCGCCACAAAGTCCTTCGATAGTATAAATAACCTGATGCTCTGCTACTCCAGCTTCTTGCGGATTAAAAACTCCCAAGACATCTACAAAAAAGCCATTCCATACTCCGCCATCTTGAGCTGCTACTAACTGAACAGGATTGTCTTGGTCAGTAAGAGTATCAACAGGAGTTATTGTTGCATCAACAAGTGGATGAATAGTAATATTTACTGTGTCAGCATCGCCACATAAACCATCATAATGATAAATTATTTCATAGTTTCCAGGGCCAATATCAATCATATCAAGATATGTTTCATCACCTGATACAATAATATCTGCACCTTCCCATGTTCCACCAACAGTTGCAGCAGATAATAAAGCAGTACTATCTCGGTAACAAAAGCCCAATCCAGAAGTTATACTTGCATCAAAATATTCGATAACACTAATGGTTATCAGGTCAGAGTCACCACATCCTCCAGAAATAGTATAAGAAATAATATGTTCACCTATCCCTGCAAACACGGGATTAAAGACACCCGCAGAAGCATTAGTTATTCCATTACCACTCCAAACTCCGCCATCTTGAGCAGCAGTTAAAGTTATTGGTTTCGCATCTTCGCAGAATGGCCCGACAGGATTTATTGTAGCATCAGCTGATGGCATAACAACAATTACAATATCATCAGAATCACCACATTCTCCAGTCAATTCATAAGTAATTGTATGATTACCTTCTCCTGCTACTGTTGGGGCAAAGACTCCTAAGTTTGTATCTGTTATACCATTTCCACTCCAAACGCCACCGTCTGTTGCAGCAAATAGAGTTACTGGAGAATTATTTTCGCATAATGGGTCAATT
>CAYNKH010000197.1:0-5239 GCA_964397745.1 uncultured Bacteroidales bacterium
TTAGAGGGGGGTCAATATTACCAGAATGGGGGGTCAGTATTACCAGAATATCCAAGAGTCAATAGAGTTGATCCATTAGGCATTACCAATTTAAGAATTCGAGGAATGTGGCAAATTCAAAATCCAAGAAGAGTTTTTAATTATTTACATTCAACAGGCAAGACTTTTGAACTTATTGCCATTATTCCAACATCAAAATACAATTTATTTTCGACTGCCAGTAAAAACAAAATTAAAAATTTGAGAAGCACCCAGTTAAATATTTCAGATGTTAAAGTTAAAGACCCAAATAATCCTGCGAACTTAATAAATGCAAAACTGATAATTTTTCAATTATAACACATAATAATTGAAAAGTGTTAAACATAATAAGGAACAAAGACTAGCGTTAAATAGTACCTATGTCTAATGCGGAGTTCGTAAGAACTTTAAACATAAATCTCACTTACGAAAATCCGCCAAACCGTTTTGTGTTTTATTCGAATTTTCATTTAACTTTTCATGAGAAACTTATAACAACGGTTTTTTATTTTACGAACAAATAAAAATAACTACCTGAATTATAGTGATAATCACAGGTGTTCTAAACTTATTATTTATTTCTTAATTTTCCCAACTATAGTACCACTTACCGACCAATGGTTAAAACTACTTCCTTCATCTTCACCTTGGTCTATTATAATTTGAATATTGTGTTTGCCTGGTTTAATTTCAGATAACGGAATAAAATAGGGGGGAGTAAGTGTTCCTGGACACCAGTTTGACCGACTTAAATCACTTGAGGATAATCCATTCCCAAAATTACCTGATGCAGGATTATTTAAACGATATGTAGCACAGTCTGTTCGCCATGGAGAAATTTCAAAAACTTTATTCCCATCAATTAGCACTTGATTTAATTTTGAAACAAACTCATCTCCATTTCCCCACCCGCCATGGCCTGTTGTTGTAAATATAAGCTGAGGATTTGTTAGATGTTCGGGCAAATTAAATTCGACTTGTAATGTGTCTGTTTTAAATAGTTTACAATAATTCTGCCCCGACATTTCCATTATATTTACTGTATTAAATAATGGCATAATGAATTTACTCAGACTGTCGATTTCATCTTCCCAATCAGGATAAAAATCTAATTCAAGACTTACTTTATGCCCATTTTTATCATAATTTCCAATAAAAACACCAATCCATATTTCATCTGTATCATCTGGAATTAAATTTGTAATTTCTTGCTTATACAGTATATCGTCTGCCCAATCATAATTATTAATAGGTCTTAATGTATTAAAATTACCTGCACCAAAAGATGTGAAAAACCTCATTAACTCAATAGGAGGGTCGTAATCAGTAGTTTTTATAATACCTTGGTATTCTTCTCCATTTTTATCCTGTGTAACAGGTAAAACGTCCAAAGAATTATTAAAAGCATCTAATATCAAATTTTGGTTTTCATTTTGAATTACAAAAATAGAACCCGTTCTGTCGTAAGCATCGCCATCTGATTTTACATTTAATCTGGCAAAACAATAAGCTCCTTTTTTTGCAATTTCCGGTAATTTTATCTTTTTTAGAATTACTCCCCCGTTTGACAAATGATAAGTTTTGTCGTTGAGAGTGTCAGCAATATTAAGTTTAGGCAATTCAGGATTAAAATTTATGCGTTCATCATCAAATACTGGTACAATTATATATCGAGATAGTATTTTGAGTTCTTCAAATTCGGGGTCTGTAATTTCAATGGCATTTTCAAAAGGATAAGCGGGCAGCTCGTCAATCTTTATTTTTTGAATTTTATCGAATACGATTGATCTATTACCATTAATCTCTACTTTCATAACAAGTGAATTGTAATCGGGCAAAAAATTTGCATAAGGACTGCCTTTTGCTTCAAACTCATCATTGTACCAAACCTCAATAGTGTTTGAAAATGAACTATAAACCGCCTTTTTGCATTTGTGCTTATTAATTATTTCAACACTATCACTTATACTAATAGGTGTAGGCAAATTATCAAAATGCGATAAAGTTTTGTACAAACTGTCGTTGTAAGTAATAATGTCAACATTTAGTTTCTTTGTTAAGTCAATATAATGCCTGATTTTATCGTCATCATTAGAAAGATAACAAATACCGTTTGAGTAAACCATGTCAAAGTCACGATTTTCTTGATACTTGCCATTTGAGAACTGCTGGTACGAAATTTTGTACACTATTCTGTCGTTTTTCTGAGCTAAAATGCAATTGTTAAATAAAACAATAGATGCCAATAGCAATAAGTAATGCTTTATATTTGAGGTATTAGTCATTTTGATTATACAGTTTTTTTGTAGTTTTATTAGATTTTCTCAGCGACCAGAACACAAGAAACACTCCACCAAGAACAATCGGAATGCTTAGTATTTGTCCCATATTTAAGCTCATTGTGGCTTCAAAATCTACTTGATTTTCTTTAACAAACTCAATAAAAAATCTTGCTGTAAATATTAAGATAAAAAACACACCTAAAAGGAAACCTTTAGCATTTCTAAACCTCTCAATTTTGTAAAGATTTAATAGTACGATAGAAGTAATAACGTAGAAAAACGCTTCGTACAATTGAGTAGGATGACTTGGAATAGTTTCGCCATTTCGCACAAAAATAAATCCCCAAGGCAAATCGGTATGATGACCGTATATTTCTGAATTAAACAAATTACCTAATCTTATGCAGGCACCTGCAAATCCAGTTGGAATTGCAACTCTGTCAATTAACCAAAAGAAACTCTTTTTAGTAGATTTACCTTTAAATATTAGCATTGCAATAATTATTCCTATAGCTCCGCCATGGCTTGCGAGACCTTGAAAACCTGTGAAATGGAATTCTGGATTAAAGCTTACGGGCAATATTATTTCTAATAAGTTATTTTGGTAATATGCCCAATCGTAAAAAATGCAATGTCCTAATCTGGCTCCAATCAATCCTCCAAGAACAACGTAAACTGTTAGAGTATCGAGTTCTGAAACTGGCACCCCTTCTTTTTTAAATATCTTTTTTACAATAAAATAGCCAATTATAAACGCAATGGCAAAAAGGATAGAGTAATATCTAATTTGGAAACTCCCTAAATCTAATAAAGCTGGATTTACATCCCATAAAATCGAATTTATCATAATGCGGCTTAATTTTTTGACAAATGTAATTATCATATTATTATTTGACTAAAATATTTTAATAAATATGTATAAAAATTGTTAAAATCTAAATTTTACTTTTTTTTAATCTTGTATTTAACAGATTAAAAATTATATTTGTACAAACTTAAATTTTAAAATGATGAGAAAATATTTTGTGATTATGTTTACCAGTTTGTTTTTATTTTCATTTGCTGGTTACTCTTGTACGAATTTCGTTGTTACCAAAGGAGCATCAACAGATGGTTCTGTAATGGTAAGCTATGCTGCTGACAGTCATCTTCTTTATGGAGAATTATATCATTGGCCAGCAAAAAAATATCCTAAAGGAGAAATGTTAAAAATTTACGAATGGGATACAGGTAAATATCTTGGTGAAATTGCACAGGTAGAGGAAACATATAATGTAGTTGGTAATGTAAACGAGTATCAGGTAGCTATTGGTGAAACTACCTATGGCGGAAGAAGCGAGTTGGTTGATACAACTGGAATAATGGATTATGGGAGTTTGATATACATAACATTGCAACGTTCAAAATCAGCCCGTGAGGCAATAAAAATAATTACTGAGTTGATGGACACTTATGGCTACTATAGTAGTGGTGAATCTTTTTCTGTTTGCGATAAAAACGAAGCATGGTTATTGGAACTTATTGGTAAAGGTCCAAATAATAAAGGAGCTGTTTGGGTAGCAAGACTTATTCCTGACGGCTATGTTTGTGCTCATGCAAATCATGCTCGAATTACTACATTTGATTATCAGAAAAAAAATGACTGGTTTAATCCAAAACAAACTACTTTTAACTCCAAGGACGTAATAAGTTTTGCACGTGAAAAAAAGTATTTTAATGGTAAAGATGCAGACTTTAGTTTCTCCGATACTTATGCACCTGTTGATTTTGGTGGTGCTCGTTTTTGTGAGATGAGAGTATGGGCGTTTTATAATGCTGTAACCGAAGGTATGGATAAGTATTGGGAGTATGCTAAAGGTAATATTGTACACGGAGAAAACGGTTATGCAACGAATAGAATGCCTTTGTGGGTAAAACCTACACAAAAACTTTCTCAAATTGATGTGTTTAAATATATGGGAGACCACTTAGAAGGAACAGAACTTGATATGTCCAAAGATATGGGTGCTGGTGCTTTTGGTAATCCATATCGTTGGAGACCGCTAACATGGGAAGTGGACGGCGTTACTTATTGTAATGAGAGAGCAACTGCAACTCAACAAACAGCATTCTCTTTTGTGGCACAACTGCGTAGCTGGTTGCCTGATATGATTGGTGGTATAAACTGGTTCTCAGTTGATGATGCTGCGACAACCGTTTATGTACCAATGTATGCCTCAATTGATGTTATTCCTCAACCGTTCAAAATAGGAAACGGTGATTTAATGAACTTTACAACAGAATCTGCTTTCTGGATCTTTAATCTTGTTTCAAATTTTGCTTACACAAGATATAATGTAATTTATCCCGAAATCGAAAAAGTGCAATCTGAATTACATAAAAGCTTTGTGCAAGGGATAGCAAAAAATGACGAAAAACTTGCCAGTCTTTATAAAACTGATCCAGTAAAAACACAAAATGAACTAAACAGATTCTCAAATGATGCCTCAATAACAACTCACAAAACATGGACAGAACTTTTTGCGTTCTTGTTTACTAAATATATGGACGGTAATATTAAAACTCCAACTAAAGTTCCTGAAGGCTATTTGTATTACGCTCCTGCAATTGAACAACCAGGCTATGGAGAGGATTGGTATCGTAGAATTGTTAAGGAAACAGGAGACCAATTTAAACTTATTGAACCGTAAACTAAAATACTGAACTCTTATAAAATATTGAAGTCGTCCGATTATTACTGGACGACTTTTTTTGTTGTAAGAAGAGAGTGTAGTGCTGTTATTATTATTATGTTTGAGTAAAACGGGGACTTCGAGACGATTCTCGTGCCTCGAATCTTACTTCGACACTTCGGCGTTACTCAGCACATCGCAGGGCATCGCCTACGGGCAAAATGTTCTAAGGAGTATTTTTTTTACTGACATATATGTCCTACG
>CAYNKH010000198.1:0-5232 GCA_964397745.1 uncultured Bacteroidales bacterium
TTTAAAATATAAAATGATGAAAAAAATAATATTAGTAATAATTGCACTGGCGTTTATTGTTCAGGCAAAATCACAGCAATTTTCTTTGTACAGTCAGTATATGCACAATATGTATGCTTTAAATCCCGCTGTTGCTGGTAGTTATGATGGTATAAATGTAGGATTATCTCATCGTCAGTTATGGACAGGGTTAAATGGTGCACCATCAATTCAAAATGTGTTTTTTCATATGGGAGTGAACGACCAAATGGGAGTAGGTGCTCAGGTTTTTAATTTAACAGCTGGGCCTTCTCGTAAAACTGGTTTTGCGGGAACTTATGCCTATCATTTAAAAATAAGTGATAACACAAAGCTTTCATTTGGTTTATCTGCAATTATAAATCAATACTATCTTGATAAAGCTGCATTAGACATGAAAACTCCAGACGACCCAGTTTTAACAACAGGATCAGATGAACTAATTGTTCCAGATGCAAGTTTTGGCACGTATTTATATGGAGAGCATTTTTATGTTGGATTAGTTGCAAGTCAGTTGATACCACTAAATGCGGATTTTAAAAATGATATTCTTGAAAATAAACAAGAACGTCATTATTTTATTCATGGAGGATATAATTTTGAAATATCAGATAATTTTGGAATAGAACCATCTGTATTGGGTCGATTTATTGAAGCAGAAATTTATCAGGTTGATGTAAATCTTAAATTCAATATTATGAATACAATGTGGATAGGCGGTTCATATCGTTTAGATGATGCTGTTGTTGGTATGCTTGGTGTTAAAGTGGAGAATATTCTTTTTGGATATTCTTACGATTATACATTGTCAGATATTGGAAATTACAGCAATGGCTCACATGAAATAGTAATTGTTTTTAATATTGGAGGAGTAGAAGGGAGATCTAAGCTTTAAGCAAACTTGGGCTTATTAAACAGTGTACTAAGCTCTTTAACTTAATATCTTTGATAAAAACTTACTCCTACTGGCACATCACAGTGCATTACATTTGCCGTTCTTTGATACGCAAACTATAAGTTAAATTTTGCGTCTTGAAAAACGGCAAATGCTCTTTGTCAATTCTGCATACTTTATTGTTTGAGAAACCCTTAATCTTCAAAACCGCACATTAATCAGAATTATCCGACTGTAAGAAAAGAGAAAAACAATTGGCTTTAGCCACATTTAAAAGCTCTTTAAATTATAATTTCCGCTTCGATTTTTATCAAAACATACTCTAATTTAGGTTGAGACCAAATTAATATTTGACATTTGAATTTGACAATCTTAAAGAATGATGCTAAAGCAAGTGGAAGAAGGAAAAGTTTTTCATAGTCGGCTAAAGCCGACTATAATAGATAATTTTGCAATTAATAATTTATTTACTTTTTGTCGGTAATGTAAAGTCAGGATTCCACCACAAATTTAAGCCTAATCTTTAAATTTTGGGATTGCAAATTTGCGAATAGATCAGGAGTTCTGAAATTTTAAATCCAAACAACAAAATTATCATTGCTTAACCATTGGCAATCCTTCAACTCTTTCGCCATCATATTCAACGGTCAAGTATAATCTGCCATTGTCAATTCTATACTCGAAGGGATTGCGTTTCCCATTCCCCCCAATTAGATATAAGGTGTTTCCTTTTGTTTCCCAAGTCCAACCAGGATATTTTTCATCGTACGATATTTGGATAGCAGTATTATCTGCATTGAATATATATCCAGATACAATAGATCCATTGTCTTTAAATAGCCAGGTTCCTACAATCGGATTTGATTGTGAACTTGGTTTGTCCTCAGCAAGAGTTGCTCCTTCATAACCTTTCATAGTAAAGGCTCCAGAGTATGCGTTTACATAAGCTCTTTTCCATAGTAACGCTTTCTTTCTTAATAAGTCCTTGTCCTCATTAATTAGTCGTAAAGACTCTCTATGATTATCGACCAAAACGTTAATATGTTCAATCAATTTATTGGTTTTAGCAAGCTCCTGAAATCGGCTTGTAAGATCCTTAGCGTTCTGACGTTTACCTCCACTAACGCCCATTATATCAACATTAAAAACAGTAGAAACGGCATCAGAAGATAATTGAACAGGAGTACTTCCAGGAATTAGCATTTGAATTTGATTTTCGACAACTTCGATTTGAATAGTATTTATCAATTTCATTTTTTGGTTAAGGGTTTTATGCTCCAAATTTAAGGACAACGCCGATATGGTCGCAATTTCATCTTTACACTGATTAAACTGTGCATCCATAAACTGTTGCAAAGGAATATCTCCTTTAGGCCATATAGAGGCTTGACCATATTCTTTAAGTGTAACAGCAGATTTTTGCACAATTCTTAATCGTTCAGAATCTGACATGTCTATGTCTGATAAAGCAGCTTCAAGTTGAGATTTTGCCTCTAAAACCCACTTAGTCTCATATTTATTGAGTTCCTTTTGTGCATTTGCAGTATAAACAGCCGAGAAAACAAGAATAATCATTACTAACTTTTTCATTTTGTTTCAAATTAAATTACTAAATATTTTAAATTCACAACAAGCCTTCTGCCATAAACTATATCGCTCGCTTCTTATTTAATACATATATTTCACCCTTTTCGGAACCAAGAAATATTTCATTTCTATAACTTACACAAACACTATAGTAGCTATTTTTTGGAATGTCTTTAGCTTTTGACCAATTACCATTTTTTGAGTTTCTCAAATATACCAATCCATCAAGACCACAAACTGCCGAAACTTCTTTCCCTAAAAACATATCAGTAAATTTTGCATGATAATCATCAATTAGGCGAGACCAATTATAACCAAGATCCGAGCTATAGTAGAGTATGCCTATATCAGAAACAGCATAAACGTTTCCATCTCCGTCAGTTTCTATATCAACAAAAAAATCATCCTCAAAATCTATAAAATCAAACGTATTTCCGCCATCTTCTGTAACCATTATTTTACCGTATCCTCCAAAAAAACCAACATACTCTGTAACAAAACAAACTGATGCAAACTCATTATCATAAGCATAATGCATCCACGAGTTATTTCCTATTTCTGTTTTAGACCACAAACCTTTGTCGAAATACTCGCCTCCAACTAAAAATATATTCTCCTCACTATTAGCATAAACATCATTATATGGAACATAATCATCGATTAAAGGGTAGTTTTCAAGTTCAATAATTGACCAATCATGCCCGTGGTTATTTGATTTTAAAAGCATCAAACTATCACCACAAGCAAACACTACTGAGTCGTTGAGATAAAAAAACGAATTTACCGATAAGGTATCCGAATGAAAAGTTTTAGTCCAAGAGCTCCCGCCGTCGTTGGTAATATATATACTGCCATTTGTATTTTTGGTACCTCCACATAATATTCCTGTGTTCTCGTTGTAAAATTGAATTTTTTGTATTCTGATAGAATCATTAAGGCTTATTTTATCAACATTGACTTTAACTTCATAGTTGTCATCACGCTCGCAAGCATTAAAAATAAAGACAGACATTATAAAACTTACACCAATTATAAAATATTTCATACCCTTATAATTTAACTTAATAGCAACAAACTAAAAGCCATTATTGCCATTCCGACAACTACGCCATAGGTTGGAATATGATGATCGCCATATTTTTGTGCACCTGGAAGTAGTTCGTCAAATGAAATAAAGACCATTATACCTGCGACTACTGCAAAAATTATTCCCAAAACTGCGTCATTTAAGAAAGGCATTATAAATGCAAATGCGATTAAAGCACCTAGAGGTTCCGCTAAGCCCGATAAAAACGATAGTCTCATAGCTTTGCGTCTATTACCAGTAGCAAAATAGATTGGTACGGCAACAGCAATTCCTTCGGGGATATTATGAATTGCTACTGCCAGTGCAATGGGTATTCCAAGTTCTAAATCCGTATAAGCTGCCACAAATGTCGCTATTCCTTCTGGAAAATTATGAATGGTAATAGCAATTGCGGTAAGTACGCCCATTCTATGCAACTTTGACTTATCAATTTCCTTATTCATACTTTCGACAAAGCGTACTTCGTGAGGATTATCTTTTTCAGGCACTAACCTATCTATAAGCAAACTCAATAGCATACCACCAAAAAAGGCTGTTATTGCATACCATGGTCCACTATCAGCATACCTTATTGTTAAGCTTTCTACTGCCTCGGGCAGCATCTCAACAAAAGAAACATACAGCATGACCCCACCCGACAAACCCAAACTAAACGACAAAAGTTTAGTGTTTGTTTTGCTTGCGAAAAAAGAAATCAAACTTCCTATTCCAGTTGATAGGCCAGCAAACAAAGTTAAAGCAAATGCTATTATAAAATTCTCATTCATAAAAATTATTATTTCTTATTACCTTATTTTAAATTTTCCCAAAATCCAATATTAAGTCTTTTTTCGACTTTTCGTTCTAATAAGAACGGTAAATTATGAAAAAAGTTCATCCCAGTTTCTTTTTCTAACTCATCAACGCTTATTGCATAATTATAAACAGACTCGGAGCTGATTTTTTTATTAGGCATAATAAAGGCTATTGCTTCAACACAAGTATCGCTTACAAATAAGGCAGCTTTATAGTACTCTTCGGGAACAGCAACACCATTTTCACCAATTTCGGACAAGCCATCTACAAGCACTGGTCCTGTTACAACATAAATTTTATTCAAATACTCTACATAAGATCTTACTTCTGACTCAAGTTTTTTCCATATTCCACGATTAAATCCCGGATCTTGAGGCGACATATTGCTATAGTAAAACGATTCTTGCATTGCTTGTTCCGAAAAACTCATATCTGCTGCTGGTGCGAGATGTCCACGATCATATCCACTAGCTTTATAATCATTATCGTTGGCAGATTTTGTTTTAATTTTTGGATCTTCCTTGAACTTATTGCTTCTTTTTGCATCTCCATTTATCATCTCTAATTTTAGAACATAAGCTACCCATTTTGCTTGTTCGTGCTCTTCACTATAAACAAGACAATACGATTGATGACAAACAATTTCTTCACTTCTTTTAAGTTTTGGCAATTCAAAACTTTTGGTTTTTTTTTGTGCATCTGCAAATCCAATAAATATTAGATTAAATGCTATAAGGAATGCTAAATATCTGAGTTTGATAAAAGAAAACCTAATTAGTTTACAAAAAATAAAGAGTTTCATCGTCTTAAAGCTTTGAGATATAAACTGTTAACATAATAAACAATTCTT
>CAYNKH010000199.1:0-5196 GCA_964397745.1 uncultured Bacteroidales bacterium
GATGTAATTCTTTTTCTTTTAAATTTAGTATTCAATTCCTGGTCTGGCCTCAATGCCTTCATTATAATAATGTTTTATTTCTTTCATTTCAGTAATCAAATCAGCATATTCATATAAACTCTCGGGAGCGTTTCGTCCTGTAAGCACTAATTCAAGATTTTGATTTTTTGATTTGATAAGTTCAACGACTTCATCTTGAGAAATGAGATTGTAATGCATTGCTATAAATATTTCATCAAGAATCACTAAATCATATTCGTTAGATGTTGTTATTTTCTTTGCTTCTTCAAATCCTTGTTTTGCAGCAAGTATATCTTCGTTAACAGGCTCATTTTCTATAAAGCAATCTCTACCAAATTGTTTTAATTTTATGCTCTCATGTTTTTTAATTGAGTTTAGCTCTGCATAGTGCATTCCTTTGACAAATTGAGCAATAAAGATACGTTTATTTAATCCAGCAGATCTTAAAGCCAATCCGAGAGCAGCAGTAGTTTTACCTTTGCCGTTGCCAGTATAAAAATGAACCATTCCTTTATTATTTGGCATGATTTTTTAATTTAGTTAGTGCATTTAATAAATCAATATGTATATCAGAATCTTTTAGATATTCGGGTATTGTTTTGCAATTTACCATTGCTTTAACAATATCGGCATCAAAAGGTATTTTAGCTAATAATTCGATATCAAATGTTTTGCAATAATCCACAATCTTATTAGCCATATCTGTATTAATATCAAACTTATTGATAATTACCCATGTTTTAAGATTAAAGCCTTTCGTAAGTTCCAAAGTTCTTTCTAAATCATGAATTCCCGACATAGTAGGTTCTGCGACAATAACAACGTGGTCAACTCCAGTAACTGTTGATACCACAGGGCAACCTATTCCGGGAGGTCCGTCAATTATAATTGTGTTAATACCTTCTTTTTCGGCAATCTCTTTTGCTTTATCTCGAACGAGGTTTACCAATCTACCAGAGTTTTCTTCACCTGGACCAAGTATTCCGTAAACCATTTTACCATAACGATAATTGCCTGAATATAAACGACTTTTGTCGTTTTCGACCATTTTAATTGCCACTTCGGGACATATTCTTGTGCATAATCTACAGCCATCACAAAAAACTTCATTAATTGTAATTATCTCATTAACAAAAGATATTGCATCAAAGCGACAATATTCTGCACATAAGCCACAATTTGTGCATTTATCATAATCAATTACTGCACATTCGGCACCAATAAATACTTCTTCGTGTTCAATTTCTGGATTAAAAAGCAAATGTAAGTTTGCAGCATCTACATCACAATCTACCAGCATGGTATTTGGAAACATGCTTGCAAATGCTGAACTAACAACACTTTTTCCGGTACCACCTTTTCCACTAATTACTGCTATTTCCATATTCTTTTATTATTGTTTCAAACATATTGGATAATTTATCACTAAAATCGGGCATGTATTCTGATGTGATTTCTGCCTTTGAGTAATGGTTTGCTATTTCTCTGTCGAATGGTATTTCCATAAGAAGTGGAATATTATTCTCTTTGAGGTAAGAATATACACCATCATTTCCTAAGCCCGCTCTGTTAATGACTACTCCATAATTTTTATTCATGGTTTTTAGTGTTTCAACAGATTGTTTTAGATCGCTTAATCCAAAAGGAGTTGGTTCGGTTATAAGCACAACAAAATCGACTAACACAACTGTATGAATAAAGGGGCAGGAGGTACCTGGAGGGGCATCAAAAATGACAATGCCATTATCACCAGCTTTTTTTAATCCTGCTTTTATCACATCAACTGGAGACATTACTCCAACTTTCATTCGTGATTCGATAAATCTGCTTTGTGTATCTTTTACTTTGTATTCCGATACAGTTCCTTGCTCAAAATCTTTTTCTGTTAATGCACCAAACTCACACGCAACTGTACACGCTCCACAACCATGACATAATTCATTAATAACTCTAATTATTTTGTATGGCGGGAGAATAAAAATTGCATTATACGCACAATAATCGTGGCATTTGCTACAAAATGTACATTTATTTACGTCTATTTCTGGAACTCTTTGAGTAACAATATCAGTACTTATAAGCTCCTTGTCTAAGAATATGCCCGAATTGGGTTCTTCTGCATCACAGTCAACAAGAGTAAGATTATCATACTTATTTTTAAGTACACTAAATAGCGAAGTTGATAATAATGTTTTTCCGGTTCCGCCTTTACCGCTTGCGATAGCTATTTTAATATTTTTATTTTTCAATATCAATTCCTCCATTATAAACTACAAAACTTTCTTTTTCTACCCCTAATAATTCAGCAATCACATCACATTTAACCATAAGCAGAAAAAATATTCTGGGATCTTTTTCATTTATCAAACCTTCAAGATTGCCTTGTCCTTTTGAAATAATAAGGTCTGCTTTGTTATAATGCTCGATAAATTCAGGACTACATTTTTCTAATACAGTCGAAGGAGCATCATAACCATTAGTAATTACAACTGCATTTTGCCACATTTCAACCTCATCAGCATCTCGTAAGGTAACATCATTTAAGACAGGTCCAGCTTTAACTACGTAAGTAACTTTGTCCGACATATTAGATTTGATAAACAGTCGGTCGAATACAATTTCTCCAGCATTATCTCCAAGATATAAGATGTTATTAGCTTCTTCAATTTTTTCTTTTAACAAACACGAATAGTCAATTGCGAAGTCGGCGTGTAAGACTTTGATGATTACCGAATCGATGTCGAAATGATCGGCGGCACCATAGTCCATTATATTTCCTGCTATTGCAAGTCGTAAAGTCGTTTTAAAAGAATCTGCTTCTTCAAAAACCACAGGTTCCCAGCGTTCAAATATTTTTAATGCTTGAACATTACTTGCTTTTTTCTCTTCCAAGAAAGGATCATCGACTCCTATTAAATTTCGAAATTCTTTGGTAAGCTCTCGTTGAATTTCTGGTGAAGATAATTTATCGGCATCTTTTATAATCTCATCAAACCGTTTAAGAAAATTAGTCTGAAGTATTTCAGATACTTTATATTTCTTAAAAAGTCTAAAATATGAGCGTCTAAAACAATCGACACATCGTGGGTCTTTTAACTTTTTATTGGTATTTGCAATAATTGTATTCGTGTTTTTTTCTAACATATTAATGATTGCAAAAATTTGCAGAAAGAGTTAATCTATTATTGATAAAATCTTCTACTAATTCTTTAGCACCTTTGATGGGTGCACCGACAAAAGCATTAATTTTTTGTTGGTTAAACAAGTCTATTGCTTTTTGTCCCATACCTCCAGTAATAACATCTGTTACTTCAAAACTTGCTACCCATTTAGGATACAATCCTGGTACGTGCTCTGGTGGTTCAATCTCTTTAATGTCAGTTATTTTTCCGTCTTCAACTTTTACGATAGCAAAATACTGACAATGGCCAAAATGTTCACATAATTTGCCATTTTCCATTGGAAGTGCGATAATTTTATTCATATATAATTTTTTAATTAAGCAAAAAGGCAAGCGAGATATTGGTAAACCCTATACACCTCGCTGCCTAAGTGCAGGTAAAACTTTTTTTAACTTAAACTTCTGAGTTGCGATTACCGCGACCTGCACCACGACCTAAACCACGTCCTGCGCCACGACCAGTGCCGTTGCCCAAACCACGACCGCTTCTGCGACCTTGTTTACGTCCTAAACCTAAATTAGCAGTATCTTCAGGATTACTTCCTGAACACTTACCCATTTTTCGCCCAGTCAAAGAACCTTGTCCTTCTGGACCTGTTTGATCAAAATTTGGCATATTATCCTCCTTGTTTATTAATTATTATTTAACATATCTATTATGCTTTGTATTGATTTTTGATGATCTTTAATTACAATCATCTGTATTTCTAAACTGTCAAGCATCGATTTTATTTTCATTCCAAATTCACCAGAGATAATTTTTTTCGCACCTTTATCTGCAACCATTTGTACTGAAGCAGGACCTGCTCCGTTACTTGCATTTTTGTTAGGATTGAGTAAAAACTCTGTCGATTTGGTCTCAGTGTCATAGATAACAAAAAATGCACATCGCCCAAAACGTGGGTCAATTTTCGATTCTAAGTTGTCTCCTGTTGATGTAATTGCTACTTTCATATTTTATTAATTTATTAGTTTATTCTTAATTTTATTTTGAATCAGATTTATAAATTTCTCCTCCACAATAAGGACAAAGTTTATTGTTACAATTTGCATTCTCGAGTAAAGTAAACTTTGCTTCACATTCTGGACATTCACACAAATTATCATCCTTAGAGTTGGGTAAGCAAGTTTTTACATTTTTGCTGCCGCATAATGGACAAATATCGGGTTGCGAGCTTGCGTCAGAATGGTTAAAGCTACATCCACAATCATTACACTCACACCATTCGCTATCGTAATAAACTTTGCCACCTTCTATAAGTATGGTTTTGACCTCAACAAGCGAAAGTGCAACTTTACGTCTTGCTGCTGCATAAATTCTTGTAAATGTTGGTCGAGAAACGCCCATTATTTCTGAAGCTTCTTGATGTGTCATTAAATCGTAATCACATAATTTTATGGCTTCATATTCCTCAAGCAGTAAAATAACTGGCTCTGAACTTATGCCTCCACCACCTCTTCTGCGTGGCTGCAAGGATTTAATTGCAGGCGGGCCGAATATTTTTCTCATTCTTTTACGACGTGGTGACATATTGTTTTATCATTTTATTAACACAAAGATAGTGAACATATGTTCATTATCCAAATTATTTTAACTATTTTTGTGAAAATAATATTAACATCGCAAAATATTTCACAAAACAACGAATTTTAAATGTTTATGCTTTATCAAAAAAAACTATCAGTAATAAAAGCTGTTGAGGAAAATAGTCTTAATACTAATAAAACATTATTTGGAGGCGAATTACTTAGATGGATGGATTTCTTGGCTTACGAGTTTTCTGCAGAAATTATTGGCAAGTCTGCTGTTACTGTGCAAATACGAGAGGTCAATTTTCTGCAACCTGCAAAACTTGGCGACCAATTAGAACTTGTAGTTGAAATTCTAAAAGTGAGAGGTGCATCTATCGAACTTCAAATAAAAGCAAGTATTATTGATGTACCTTAAATCCGCAAGGTTTTTTTTATCCATGTTTTTTTGATTGATTTAGTCT
>CAYNKH010000200.1:0-5192 GCA_964397745.1 uncultured Bacteroidales bacterium
ACATAAATTTAAAGTAATTATATCAACATACAGTTATCAAATCTTACTATAACAATATCTCGATTTTTGCAACCAAATAAGGTTCTTTGCTAAATCCAAATTATATTTTGTGAAATAAATCAAGTAAACTATGTTTGTAAAAACAATTCTAAATTATGGAACCAGAAACATACTTAACGCTTGACGGAAGCAAAACATTATATTCAAAAGAGTTCGACGAACATTATCACAGCAAAAATGGAGCGTTTACCGAATCTCAACATATATTTATCAATTTAGGTTTCCAATCCATGCATAAATCTGAAATCAACATCTTAGAAATAGGCTATGGAACAGGTCTTAATGCTATTATGACTTACAAATTTAATGAATTAAATCCTAAAAAGGTTTTCTACCACGGCATTGAAATATCGCCAATAAGTACGAACATATTTAAAAACATGGGATATATCGAGCATTTTAATTTAACAGATCAAGAAGCCGAAATATTCTCTAAAGCTTGGAATAAACCCCATACTATCAATCCAAATTTTAAGTTATTAAAACAGAATATTGACTTCATAAATTTCACACCGCAAAACACTTATGATTTAATATATTTTGATGCTTTCTCTCCAGATACACAACCAGAAATGTGGACTCAAGAAAATCTAAAAAAAATATTAACAAAATTATCAACAGATGGTGTTTTCGTAACCTATTGTAGCAGAGGCGATTTAAAAAGAACATTACGGTCATTAGGGATGAGATTAAAGCGTTTTTCGGGTCCGCCAGGCAAAAGACATGTAATACAAGCAACAAAACATTGATAAATGTATTTAATATTTAAAAACATTTATTATTTTTGAGTTTTAATAACTACTAACACTTAAACAAATTCAAATTATGAGGACATTTACAAAAATTATTTTATCGTTTGTACTCGTCACATCTGCTGTCGCCTTATTAAACGCACAGACAGTAAACTCGCTATGGGTTGATGGACGAATTTATTTTAAAATTGCAGATCATACAGTATTAAATGTATCTGATGATAATGGACTTATCAATCCCAAAGATGTGTATTTTTTAACCAATTTGATAAATGAATATCAAATTACTGAAATGCGCATGCCATTTAAATCTGCTAAAAGCGATGTTTTACAACGAACTTTTAGATTAGATTTTGAAAATATGGAAAACATTTCGGGCCTGATTAAAGCTTTAAATTCAAATCCGGATATTGAATATGCCGAACCTGCTCCACTGTTTTTCATTTCTATGACACCAGACGACCCTTACTATAATGTCGAACTTGATGGTGGTTTTCTTTTTGGAAATGCAAACAGCTCATGGCATTTAAATCTTATCAATGCTGCTAACGCATGGGATGTTACAACTGGAAATTCAGATATAGTTGTTGCAGTTCTTGATAATGCAATTTGGATAGACCACCCAGATCTTACAAATATGATTTCGCATGCAGTTGACCTCGGTAATGGCGATGACGACCCAAACCCACCAGAGGCAACTTATATTTGGTCGCACGGTACACACTCAGCAGGTTTAATTGGTGCAGAAACTAATAATGGTATTGGTGTTGCATCAATTGGTAACGGTATTAGCATCATGGCTATTAAACTTGGTGATGATGCCAGTGATGGACAATCTATGGCTGCTGGTTTTGAAGGAATTGTTTATGCTGCCGATAATGGTGCTGATGTTATTAACATGTCATGGGGAAGCCCTCAATTTTTCCAAACTATGCAAAACACGGTAAACTATGCCTATAATAAAGGCTGTGTTTTAGTTGGTGCCGCAGGTAATAATGGAAACGGTATGGAAACACAAATGAATCCAGATATTCCAGTTAACTATATGGGCTATCCTGCTGCTTTAGAGCATGTAATTGCTGTAGGTTCTTGTGATGTCGGCGATAACAAATCTGATTTCTCGTGTTATGGCACTTGGCTTGATGTACTTGCTCCAGGAGGATATGCTACATCTGGTTTAGCTGGTATTGGTGCTTTTGCAGTACTAAGTACTACATACAATGATGCGGGGTCTGTAATAGGTATGCTAGACGGATCAACAGGCGGAGCTAATAGCTTTGGAGTTGAAGGTAAGTATGATCTTATGCAAGGCACATCTATGGCTTGCCCCGTAACATCAGGATTATGTGGCTTAATGCTTTCGGCAAACCCCGACCTTACACCCGAAGAGCTTACTGCTATTCTAAAATCAACTTGCGACAATGTTGATGCCGAAAACACTGAATTTATCGATTCTATCGGAGCAGGTCGTATTAATGCATTAGCTGCAGTTACTGCCGCACAAACTGCTAATGCAGTACTTGTTGCAGATTTTATTGCTAGTGAAGTTGTAATCGCAGTTGGTGAAACAGTTGACTTTTCAGACTTAACCACTGGCACGCCAACAGAATGGACTTGGACTTTTGAAGGTGGAATACCAGCAAGCAGCACTGAGCAAAATCCAATGGCAATTCAATATGATACAGAAGGTATTTATGCTGTAAGCTTAACTGCTAGTGATGGAACAAATACTGATACTGAAACCAAAACTTATTTTATAATTGTGGGACAAAGTGGTAGCCTTGCCGAAACTGCATGGATTGAACAAAACACACATTTCGAAAGCCCTTATAGGGGTGTTTGGTCAACCGAAATTGTTGATGCAAATACTGCGTGGATAATGACCTATGATGGAACAGGTGGTAGCATTACAAAAGATTTTGCAATTACATCAAACGCTGGACAGACCTGGACCCCTGACACTATTGACGTAGCAGAAAACTATGCTCCTGGTGACCTCTCTGCTGTAAGTGCAACTACTGCTTGGATTGCTGTTTATGATGTAAATGGCGGCGGTGCTATCTATAAAACAGAAGATGCTGGTGCAAATTGGACACACCAAACAACAGCAAGTTTTAGTGATGCTGCTAGTTTCACAAATGTTGTTCACATGTTTAACGAAAATGACGGATATTGTCAAGGAGATCCTATCAATGGAGATTTTGAAATATATACAACTTCGGACGGTGGCGAAAACTGGATATTATTAGATGGAGCAAATATTCCTGACCCCGAAACAGATGAAATGGGGTGGACAGGCGTAGCCGATGCTGTTGGTAATACTGCGTGGTTTGGAACAAATACTGGAAGACTATACAAAACTAGTGATAAAGGGCAAACTTGGACAGCACACAGTACAGGAGAAGCAAATGTTAGTAAAATATCATTTGCTGATGAATTAAATGGTATTGCTATTTGCCAAGTTGTAAACCAAACAACAGGAACAATCGATAGTTGGAAAATGATTAAAACAGATGATGGTGGCGAAACATGGTCAACAATTTCTGTTGAAGATCAATATTTGTCTGATGTATCTGCTGTTCCTGGAACGCAAGGAATGTATGTAGGAACCAAAATATCTGCAACAATCAACCTTAACTTCTCTGCCTACACACTCGATTACGGTACCACTTGGACAATTCTAGATGACTCTATTCAGTACACAAACGTTAAAATGTTTGACGCTCTTACTGGATGGGCTGGCGGATTTAACATGGATGCTAACACAGGAGGAATATACAAATGGATAGGACTTGCATCTTCTGATGAACCATATTTTACATCATCTCCAGATTTAGAAGTAACAGAACTCGAAACTTATGCGTACAATGTTATTGCCAATGACCCTAATAATCTTGAGTTAACACTTACTGCTCCCACTTGCCCAGCATGGCTTACTATTACAGACAATGGTGATGGCACAGCAACACTAACTGGAACTGCTCCCGAGATAACAGGAATAACAGAAAACTTTAACGTAACACTTAACGCATCAAATAACGAATACAATGCAACACAAAGTTTTATTATTACTGTAAATACAGCAAACACAGCACCTTATTTTACCTCCACTCCTATTACTACACATGTTCAAAACACACTTTACTCTTATGATATTACCGCTGAAGATGATCAAGACGACGATCTAATAATTGAAGCCACTATTATTCCAGAATGGGCAAACTTTGTGGATAACGGTGATGGCACAGGACAAATAACTGGAACTCCAACCTCAACAAGCTCCCTTGGCTTTAAAGTAGTTTTAAATCTTAGCGATGGGATGTTTACAGACGAACAAAATTTCAGAATTCAGGTTAGTGCCAATAATATAGTTGATTTTGGCTATGGTAGTATAGAAGTTTACCCTAACCCAAGTTCTGGTAATGTAAACGTACTAAACTGCCAAGGAGCAAAATATGAAATAATGGATATTACTGGCAGAATTCTATCGCAAGGAAAACTCAATAATTCGATTGAAAAGCTTGATATTTCTGAGTTTTGCCAAGGCAATGTCTTTATCAGACTATACAATAACGATGTAGTTTATACCGTAAAAATAGTAAAACTATAAACGATTAATATAGTAGAAAACATTCCAAAAGTATTATTAATGTATCTTTTTAAAAATATGACTTTGTAAATATAATTTTTAATAATACTTTTGGAATATCTTTTTATGGGACATATTGATATCATAGGTTTTATTGGCGTTGCAGCCAGTTTGTTGGGTTTTATTGCCACAGGTAAAATCCAACGTCGATTAATTATTACCCTTGCAATCGCTTTACTACTGACATACAGTCTATTAAAACCAATTTATCCTTTTGCAGTTTTAATGATAATGGTTCTTGCTTTTTATATCTTTCAACTTATTAAATTGCAAAAAAGCAAAGCTTCAATAGTATTACTTGAAGTTGAGTACGACAATAATTACATAATAGAATTCATAAAAAACTATAAAAGGGATATATATAATTACTTTCCCTTCTATGAACCACAGAAATCGCACAAATGTTTTCTGGTAATGAGAGACATGAATCTCGCAGGAATATTGGTTGGAAGTATAGCTGAAAATGTACTTACCATTGAAGTAGATTACACTAAACCAATGTACCGAGATAAAGAAATAGGAAATTACATCTTTAAGCAAAACCCTGGTTATTTCAAAAAAATGGGCATAAAGAAAATTGTGGCAAAGTCCTTTCATAAAGGACATAGTAAATTCCTAATAAAGATGGGCTTTGAACAAAAAAACATTGATAATCAATTATTTTTTGTGAAAGACCTAGACTAAAAGCCACTATTGGAGATTATTTACGTTTATTTAGTGAAAACATACAT
>CAYNKH010000201.1:0-5183 GCA_964397745.1 uncultured Bacteroidales bacterium
AGATATTCAATAATTTGGGAGAAGTTGTTTACTCAAATAAATCTAATTTCAATTTAGGTTTAAATCAGTTAATCTGGGATGGAAAGAATCCAAATGGAAATAGACTTCCAGCTGGGACATATTATCTAAAACTCTTTGCGGATGAAGGCTTTGAGACTAAAAAGCTAGTGATTTTTAGATAATAATTTTGAAAATCTGATTTATAAAAAATGAAAAAAATAATATTTACAATAAGTTTTATAGCCTGCTTTGCACTAGTTAATGCACAGGCTGTATATTTCCGTATCGGATCCGAAACAGATGTTCAGGGAACAGAAGTGGTAATACCTGTAACATCTGAGAATTTCGATAATATTATCTCAATGCAAGGAACAATAAGTTTCGATCCTACTATTATCTCATTTGTCAATACAGAGAATTATTCTTTATCTGGCATGAGCACAAACTGCTTTGGTTCTGCAAATGTTTCATCAGGAGAATTAACATTCTCTTGGTATGATGCAAGTTTGATTGGTCAAAGTTTAGCAGATAATGATGTCGTTTTCTGTATTCGATTTTTAATTGTTGGAACAACTGGTGAATCATCTCAAATTGAGCTTACAGATAATATTACTCCTGTTGAAGTTATTGATAATAGCTATGCAGCAAAGATTGTGTACGATCAAGCGGGGTCAGTTACTGTTTCGGGCGAACCTGTTTCAACTGATGGTGTGATTTTTAATATTGAGCATTTCCAAGGAGAAACAAGCACTAACATTCAAGTGCCAGTGAGCGTAAAGAACTTTACTGACATTCTTTCCGTTCAAGGAAGTGTCGAATTTGACGAGTCAATAATTCAATTTACTAGTGCTAGTAATTTTGGATTACCGTCTATGACAATGGCTAATTTTGGAACCGCATCTGCAAACTTTGGAGAATTAACCTTCTCTTGGAACGATGTTAGTTTAGCAGGACTTAGTCTGTCTGATAATGATGTTATTTTTACGCTTAATTTTGACATTATCGGAGCAGAAGGGGAAATTAGTCAAGTAAAACTATTAAGTACTCCAACGCCTATCGAAGTGGTTGATTTAAGCCTTTCTGCAATTGATTACACAGTGTCTAATGGTTCGGTAACAGTTGGCGAAACAATCCTGCCAGATGTGTTAACAATTAAAGCAGATAGCGTTCAAGCTGCAATTGGGCAGTATGTAGAAGTTCCTGTGAGAGCAATTGATTTTATAGATATTATTGCCGCTCAAGGAAGTATTACCTTCGACCCATCTATTGCAAGCTTTGAGCAAATTACATATTTTGGATTACCAAATATGGCTGCCGGAAATTTTGGACTTACTCAAACTGCAAGTGGTATCATTAGCTTTTCATGGAACGACCCAACTTTACTTGGAGAATCTATTGCAAATAATGAAATTCTATTCACATTACAATTCTTAATTGTGGGTAATATTGGAGATGAAACTCCTCTTGTCTTGGAAGACACTCCAACATCTTTAGAATTTGTTGATAATAGTTTTATAGTCCTGCCATTTTTATTAATTAATGGGAATGTTAAAGTTATAGATCTTTACGAATTAGAGATTACTTCAATTAGTGATAACGAACTTTGTGCAGGAGAAGAACTAACTGTAAATTATGATGCTATTGGGAATTATTTGCTTACTAATACTTTTACTGTTGTACTTTCTGATGAAACAGGAAGTTTTACTAACTCAACAAATATTGGATCTATCTCTTCTAATGTAAGTGGTTCTGTTGTTGCAACTATTCCAAACAATATTATTGAATCTAATTTATATCGTATTAAACTTGTCGCTTCAGAACCTATTTTTGAAAGTAATGACAATGGTACAGATATAATTTTACATTCTTTACCAACTGCAAACGCTGGAACAGACCAAGATTTATGTATTGGTAACTCAGTAATTTTAACAGCAACTGGTGGAGTTAATTACGAATGGAACTCTGGTCAGTTGCTTTCAGATATTACTGTTAGTCCCGTAATTGACAGTGAATACATCGTAACTGTTACCGACTTAAATAATTGTGTAAATTCCGATACTGTTAATGTAGTTGTTCACGACTTACCAATTGTAAATGCAGGAACAGACGAAGATATTTGTATCGGAGCATCTGTAACGCTTACCGCAACTGGTGGTGTGAATTACGAATGGAATTTCGGACAAACCGATGCAACAATTATCGTCAGTCCAACAGCTGACACAGAATATATTGTTACTGCAACTGATGTTTGGATGTGCGAAAATTCCGATACAGTAAATGTCAATGTATTTGAAGTATTTGCAGATGCTGGAACAGACGAAGAAATATGTATTGGCGAATCTGTAAACCTTATTGCAAGTGGTGGAACTGCTTATGAATGGAGTTCTGGACAAACCGATGCAACAATTACCGTTTCTCCGATAATTGACACAGAATATATCGTTACAGTAACAGGAATTAATTCTTGTATAGATATTGATACTGTTTTTGTAACAGTTCACGATTTACCAACTGCAAACGCTGGAACAGACCAAGATTTATGTATTGGTAACTCAGTAATTTTAACAGCAACTGGTGGAGTTAATTACGAATGGAACTCTGGTCAGTTGCTTTCAGATATTACTGTTAGTCCCGTAATTGACAGTGAATACATCGTAACTGTTACCGACTTAAATAATTGTGTAAATTCCGATACTGTTAATGTAGTTGTTCACGACTTACCAATTGTAAATGCAGGAACAGACGAAGATATTTGTATCGGAGCATCTGTAACGCTTACCGCAACTGGTGGTGTGAATTACGAATGGAATTTCGGACAAACCGATGCAACAATTATCGTCAGTCCAACAGCTGACACAGAATATATTGTTACTGCAACTGATGTTTGGATGTGCGAAAATTCCGATACAGTAAATGTCAATGTATTTGAAGTATTTGCAGATGCTGGAGAAGATGTTGAAATATGTATTGGAACTTCGACTTTTTTAGTTGCAAGTGGTGGGAACGATTATATTTGGAGTACAACTGAAGAAGTCCCTACTATTGAAGTTAGTCCAATTATGGATACAGAATACATTGTTACTGTAACTGGTGTAAACTCATGCGAAGATACTGATACTGTTAAAGTGTTTGTAATTGATTTACCTGCAACACCAGACATGCCTTCTGGAATAGCAGAACGATGTCAAGCTAACGGAACAGATGATTTTGGAACTAATATTGTCGCTGATGCGGATTACAATTGGCTTGTATATCCGATTGAGACAGGAGCAATTAGTCCAACAGATAATAATGTTTCTATTGATTGGAATATAGATTTTGTTGGTGAAACAGGAATTTATGTTGAAGCTGTAAATATTTGTGGGCTATCAAGATCCGATACTTTATATGTACAAACTAATCCAAGTCCTTTTCCGAATTTAGGAAATGACACAACAATTTGCATGGGAGAATCTATTTTGCTTGATGCTGGACCAGCCGACTCTTGGGTGTGGACAGATGGTTTTGACCAGCAGACAAATGAAATTTCAATTCAAGCAACAATTGGTGTTGAAGCTTTTATAGGCACTTGTAGTAACTCCGACGAAATAGATGTTTCTGTTTCTGACCCTGATGTAGAATTTGGACAAGACACTATTTATTCAGATATTGCTATAAATCTTGATGCAGGACCTGGTTTTATAGAGTATCTTTGGAATGATAATTCTACAGACCAAACTTTAAATGTTGCAAACTCAGGTTGGTACTACGTTACAGTTACTAATGAGTTTGGTTGTATGGATAACGACTCGGTGTATTTTGATTTTGTATCTGACATAAATCTATCTAATACCGATATTAAAATTTCTGTATATCCAAATCCTACAAGCGGTGTTTTTACAATATCTTGCGAAAATTTAAAAACAATTTCAGTTACTGATTTGGCAGGAAAAATTGTATTAGAAAAAACAGTTAATACAAACCAAATTGAGATTGATTTAAGTAGATATTTAAAAGCTGTTTACTTAATTAAAGTAGAGGCAGCAGAAGGAACAAGAATAGAAAAAATTGTTCTAAAATAAACTCGGTTCTTACAAAGACTATGTATCAGTCGCAAATATATGTTCCAAAAAAGTTGCCGTACCTATTTATCTCCGTTTGATAAGACACACAAAAGTGTGTTATGCTGCACTTTTTTGGTGATTTCACAAAAACACAGGCCATAAAATCAACAAAAAGGGCAGTTTATTGCTCTTTTTGTTAGTTTAAATCAAAAAAAATACTACTTTTGCAGCTAAAAAGAGGAATCTTATGCACTATAATGATTTAATTAATATAATAAAAGAGCGTAGAGAAAACTTAAAGGTTAACCAAGAAAATTTGGCAAAGCTTTCAGGCGTTGGATTAAGAACACTAAAGCAATTTGAAAGCGGTAAAGGTAATCCTACATTAAATACTATTCAGAAAATAGCTGATGTATTAGGTCTGGAGGTTTGTTTAAAAGTTAAAAAGATAATTGCAGATGAGGAAAGCAAAAATACTATTTAAAAACCAAGAAGCAGGCATATTAACTCAGCATGATAATGGTTCTTTTACCTTCAAATATGATAATTCATGGATAAGTGATGAATCCAAACCTTCTATTAGTTTAACATTGCCAAAATCTCAGCATGAGTTTCATTCAGATTTTTTATTTCCCTTTTTTTATAATATGCTACCAGAGGGTTCAAACAAGCAGATAGTTTGTAAGCTAAATAGGCTTGACTTAAACGATTATTTTGGATTACTTCTTACAACGGCAAAGAATGATAATATTGGTGCAGTAAAAGTTTTAAAAATAAAATAATTGTATGATTTTAAATGACATTAAATATTGCCCAGGAACTTTAGCCGAAGGTCATACAACTTATAGCAGAGCATGCCTTACAAAAGTATTTAAAGGTAAAAAAGTGAGTCATATATTGCAATATGATTCTCCTGCTTTAAATTCAGAAACCAATATACTATTCGATGAGAATCGTAAACGAATGTCAATTTCTGGTGTGCAAGAATAATTTTCACTAATTTTTTACACAACAGCAAATCTAAATTTGGCGTTTGTTCGTTGGTGCAATGCTTTTAAATTTACCCACTCACCCCGCATGAAATATAGGTGCTGTGTGTGCCCTGCATGAGCAGAGCCCACCTGCTGAAAAGCTCTGTAA
>CAYNKH010000202.1:0-5025 GCA_964397745.1 uncultured Bacteroidales bacterium
ATAAATAAGTAAGATTATTGTTTAATTATTATAAATAATCGACAGGTATAAATTTAAAACGATTTAAAGAGTACGAAATGCCTAAAATAAAAAAGAAGAAAAAAATAATAATCATACTTTCAATTATTGCTTTTTTTATAATATCTGCCTTGGTTTATTACGTTGGTAAAACATTAAACAACAAACCAATAATTGTGCAAAACAGCATTATTCAGAAGGAAGACACTTACTGCTATATGATTGATTTTGAGGACACAAAATACTTAGCAGCTCACAGTAACCTATCTACAAACATCTCTTTATCGGGCGAAAAATCTGGTATTTTAGAAACATACAAATCATATAGCCCCTCAGCAACTATTCCAATCCCAACAAATGACAGCACGAAATTATCTGATGTCAATATCAAATTTTGGGTTAGTCCAAGCACTTCTGTAATTAAAGCAACATTAGTGTTTTCTATACTCGATCAAAACCAAAACCAAATACACTGGGAAGGATACAGAATTGATGGCAATAACTATCTTAAAGATAATTGGTATTCTTTTCAAAACAAATTTGAATTCCCAAAAAATTTAACCAGCACAAGCAATTCGCTAAAAGTGTATCTATGGAACTTAGACAAGGACGGAAATACAATATACATTGATGATTTAAGCATTTCGTTCGATAAAAACTTTATCCCCGAAAACCCCAGATCAAAATTTATTGATTTTGAAAAATCTGAAAGTAAAACAATTAGCTCTAAATACTCTAAATCAGGGTTTTACAGCACGCATGCCCAAGGGAAAGATGCCTTTTCAGAATCAGTAAAAATACCAATGAGGGATATAAAATATGATAACCTCGAAAGTATAGCATATAGCTTTCATTATCTTTGCGAAAAACCCACAATTGATGCTGCATTTGTTGTTTCAATTACAGACTCTACTGGTAACGATGTTTTTTGGAGCAGTACGCATTTAAGCTTCGACAACCACCCTACAGAAGTTTGGGAAATTGGAAATGGGAATGCAATTATTCCTAAAGAAGCTTTAAAATCGTCAAATACCATTAAAATATACCTCTGGAATCGTAATGACAACACAATTTATATTGATGATATTTACATAGTTATCAAAGAAAATGACAACTCTAAAGAAGACCAAGCTCAGGTCGCTTTTGACTTCTTATCCAAGAAAAAATTTGAGAAAAAGGTTAATTATCCACCTTACGATTTTAAATATGCGAACTTGGTACAACTCGATAATAAAAACATTGCCGAATTAAATAAAGTATTTACAAAAGCAAAAAAAGTTATTGCTGGCAGATTTAATAAAAACAGCCAAAAAGACATAATACTGGCTTTATACTCTGACAGTCAGCAATTAATTAGTTTTAATAACACAGCAATTATTTCTAAAAAAATAGAATTTAATCCGCAATTACCTCAAAGTTTTAATGCTTTTACTGACCAAGGAACTGTTTTTATCTCCGATTTAGCTAACAATATGATTTTGCACTACGAATACAACCCAAATTCCAAAACATTCGAACTCAGTACACAGGCAAACATAACCAATGCCTCCACTATCGCAGGAATTAGTATCAACGATGACGAAACTGTAAGTATCTTCAATAACAATGGGAATGTTTCAAACTATCGCAAAAATGAAAACCAATACAAAGTATTGTCAACCAAAAATTTGGTAAAACCAGAATCGGGCAATCTAAAATATTTTAAAGGTAATTTCCTTGACAAAAACCAACAAGTTTTACTGTTTTTTATTCAAAACAAACAAGATAAGTATATGCTGTTTGAATATCAAGAATCGACTCAATCATGGATATTATCACCTTTACACTCAAACAAATCAAGCCAAAGCTTTGATAAATTAGATTTTTTAAATGATTACTATGTTTGTAACTATGACAATGAATCACAAATTAAATTATTGGGGTTCAGTAAAACTCATAAATTTGATCTAAAACTATTAAGTTTTAACAAAATGTCATACGAAATACTTTACAATATTGATTTTGATGGTTATCCACATAAGCAAAACCCTAAGTATTACGAAATAAGCAAAATAATAACAGGTGATTTTATGGGAGACCAAAGAACTGAGATAATAATTTTCCAAGATAATCTTGAAAAGATTGAATGGCTAACGCAAAAAGTTGAAATATATAGTTTTGAATAATTTTATGAAGACACTAAAAACAACAATTCTGTTTATCTTATGCATCACTGTTTTAAACTCATGCAATAACGATAAAAAAACAACTATAAAATCAGGCATAATAATAAGTGAAGTACACTTACTAACAAACTGTCTGCAAAAAAATATACAGTTAGATTATGAAGACGCCATAAATACAGGATTTGTTATCCCCACCAAAAATCAGACAAACAACGGGAAATTTAATTTTGACTTTGTAATAGAAAACCAAACAGATACCGAACAAGAGTATTTTTACAAAATATATTATCAAAACGAATCTTATAAATGGCCAGAAACCAACCAGATTGACAATACGAAACAACACGAATTTGCTCACGAAAACTTTTACGGAAGCTGGGAAGATACAGATGTAGAATTCAAATCCTGTGGAAAAATACCACCAGGCGAAAAACTAAAAATTGACGATAAGTTTAGAATAGTAGGAAATCCACGAAACGAAGAAATGTATTTTTACGAAGGCGAAAATGACCGGTGGAAACGAAATCCCCGAGTCGGAGTTTACAGCTTTATGATAGTAGTAGTTACTGAAAAGGACATAGAAAAGATTCCTGACTTCGTGAAAAACATAAACAAACAAAACGAAAATCAATTCGTAAATCCATTTTATTATTTTTTACATGGTCAAGGAAAAAAAATCGCTAATTGCGAAATAAATTATTATAACAAAATCATAAATGTAAGTGCATCACCCGATCTTGGGAAAGGTGTTTTTATCGATAAACATAAATTTGTGAACAAAGACGAAGTCGGATTTACAGATTATTACGACTGCAATTGTAACAACTCCGATGAAATGTATAATGAAGCTAATATCGCTCAATTTATTCACTATATTGATGAATCCAGTCAGATTGACAATGTCCCAATTATACAAGATGTTTTTGGTGGTAATTTTACAAAAGAAGAGTACAATTATTTGCGTACTTTTTATAAAAAAGAAGACCGAATAAAAATTTTACCGCAAACTGCCTCAAAGGCCTGCGAAACAATTAAAAGTGATTCCATTGAAGGCAAAATTATCATTCGTAACCTTGCTTCAGAATACGGCAAGTGGCAAAAGCAAAATGTAGGAATGATTACTCGTCATGGTTTTACTTATGGAAAATATACAGTCAAAGCTAATCTTACCCAACTACTTAATAATGATAATGTTTGGAACGGAATTACTAACGCTATTTGGCTCATATATCAAGGTGGACGAGGCACACACATAACAAACTGGAATTACCGACGTCCGTGTAAAGAAAAAGGATATATGAAAACTTATTGGGGAGGAGGAGAAGACGACAGAGTTGAACGTGTTGCATATAGTGAAATCGATTTTGAAATATTAAAAACCGTCCCATATTGTCCAAGTAGTAAATTCCCACCAAATTATAGTAATTACGAAGCAAATACAAATCGCGTTAAACACTGGAACACAAAATTACCAGAAGATGTTCTAAAAGATGACGCTAATATTGCCGTTTGTTGCACAAATTGGGATATGGCATGTTGGGAACCAAAAAACTTTGCGACAGGATGTCACGAATTAACACACAACGGCAAAACATATTTAGCTCATAGATGGAGCGACACCTATAGAGCCGTTACTACAAAACACATGGCCCCTGATGACGAGCTTTTTGCAAGTGATTATTATTATTTTCAAATCGACTGGCAACCTGATAAGATTATCTGGAGAATAGGCCCCGAAAAAGACCAATTAGTCGAAGTTGGTTATATAGACCAAACAATTTCCATGATACCAAATAATCAAATGCTTTTGATTGTAACGCAAGAATTTCATAACACAAATTGGTGGCCAGGATCTCCATACCAACAAGAAAATATACCTTTCCCCGAAAAAGATTATGTTGGCGAAATTTATGAAATAACAGTAGAATAAAAATGGTATTTAGCAGTAACATATTTTTACTTTATTTTTTACCGATATTTCTTGTACTATACTACCTAGCGGAAAAAAAATATAAAAACTTTGTTGCACTCGCTGCAAGTATATTTTTCTATGCGTGGGGAGCTCCCGAATTTATTTTTGTGGTTTTAGCTTCAATAACTGCCGACTTTTATCTTGTTCAACAGATGTACAAATCTGAGGGCAAGCGACAAAAATTATTATTAACAGCATCTATAATCCTCAACATCGGACTATTAGCGTATTTTAAATATGCTAATTTCTTTGTCGATAATCTAAATACTTTCTTAAATCTTACCGATGCAGGACAAATAAACCTAGCACAAATAGTGCTTCCAATAGGGATATCATTTTTTACTTTCCAAAAATTTACCTACACAATAGATGTTTATAGAGGCAAACAAAAACCACTAGATAAAATTTGGGATCTTTTCTTGTATATTTTGCTTTTCCCACAATTAATCGCTGGTCCAATTGTTAGATACAACGAAATTGCCGACCAACTTATCGACCGCTCAAAAAATGAAACTGCCGACAATCGTATAACAGGAATGTATCGCTTTATCATTGGTTTGGCAAAAAAAGTTCTAATTGCAAATGTTATGGGAGCTCATGCTGATATGATTTTTAAATTAGACCCAATGTCGATATCTACTGCCACCGCTTGGACAGGAATACTCGCATACACCTTTCAAATATATTTCGACTTTTCGGGATATAGCGATATGGCAATAGGTTTAGGGAAAATGATAGGTTTCAAATTCCCAGAAAACTTTAACAATCCATATATTAGCCGGTCTATAAGCGAATTTTGGCGACGTTGGCATATCACACTCGGAAGATGGATGAAAGATTACCTATACATTCCATTAGGTGGAAATCGTG
>CAYNKH010000203.1:0-5006 GCA_964397745.1 uncultured Bacteroidales bacterium
AAAGTACTGCTAGCAGCAGGATTATCGGGATTTGATGAGATTGCGATTATATTAAGAATTTCGGGCTGGAAATCATTCCTATATACTACATCAACACTTAGAAAAGTATATTCAGTAGTTTGGTCATAGCCATTATATAATGCTGTTGCAACAGTATCAGGAATGTCTGTTCCATCATCTCTAAGCATCCACATTCCAAATCTAAAAAAATCTCCTTCAGCCGGAGAGTATTTATAATAAGCAGTTAATCTTTCAGGATATAAATTAAAATTGATACCTCCTGTAATACTTGCTTCTTGCGACCAGATATTAATATCAACATCTCCAAGTGAAATGAACCCTGGAGCCACAAATGTGAGAACTGCTGTGGATGTTAGTTTCGCTGCATAACTACCATTATAAGCATCTTCTGTTTTTTCGGTCGTTACCGCATTAATCGGAAACGTATTGGTTGTCGAATTGGCAGTGCTCCAGTTTTCGGGATCTTCGTGTCCTTCTGTGGCCGTAACCCAAATTTCAAAACTATTGTTTGGAATTACTTGAGTGTAAATGTAAGTAGGACCAATCAAGAATATCAAAAAAAATATATATTTCATGTATCAAATATTTAAAAATTAGTTTTAGCTATTAACACGCTTAAGTTTTATTTGTTCGTACAAAACAATGTTTTCTTACCTTAAATTTTTAAATCCATTTTCTATTTCAAAGCTAATTTTCTCAAAAACCTCTTCAAAACTTGCTATCCCATCTACCTTAACAACTCCGTGCAACTCGTTATATTTTTCAATTACTGGAACTGTTTTTGTTTCGTGTTCTTGCAAACGTTTTACAATTTTGGCAGTACTAGTATCATAAGGCATACAATTATCTGTTTTGCTTCGTTCGTCTAGTCGTCGTATTAGCTCAAGCGTTGGCACTTCAATTTCAATAATTTTCGCCAATGCAGTATCGTGTTTTTTCAATAATCCATCTAAAATATAAGACTGTACTAAAGTTCTAGGAAAACCTTTAAAAATAAAACCCTTTACATTCTTGGAGTTTTCGAGTTTTTGCTCAATAAGTTGCACCACAATCTCATCAGGAACAAGTTTCCCACTTTCATAAATTGATTTAATTTGTTTTCCTATTTCGGTGTTTTTCTCGATTTCTTCGCCAAGCATCGGTCCTGTTGCAACATACTCAAGACCATACTTTTTTGCAACTGCTTTACCCTGCGAACCACGCCCAGAACCTGGATAACCAAACAAAACAATATTTAACAGCCTTTTGCTTAATTCCTCTACAATTATTTTTTGGACCCTCTTGCGTACAATCGGAATAGGTTGGCTACTATCAACTCCAAAATAAATACCTTTTTCTTTATAAAAACCTAAAACAGGAAGAGTCTTTTCTTTATATTCACTCAATCGGTTTCTTATAACTGTTTCGTTATCGTCTGTACGCCCTGAGGACTTACCTCTTTTTAATAATCTTTTTACTGACTCTTCTTCATCAACTTCGAGGCTTATCAAACAATTAAGCGAAGTGTTTAGTTTGATCATAAGTCCTTCGAGAATATACGCTTGTATGTATGTCCGTGGGAAACCATCAAACAAAAAGCCATTTGCATCAGGATTGTCTGTAATTGTTTTTTCAATAATTTGAACAATAATCTCATCAGAAACAAGACCCCCCGACGCAATTATACTCTGAGCCTCCTTACCTAATTTAGATTGATGTTTTATCTCAGTTCTTAATAAATCACCTGTGGAAATATAAAATAAATTGTACTCATCAATCAAAAATTGAGATTGAGTTCCTTTTCCAGCTCCTGGAGGTCCAAATAACGCAATGTTTAACATAATCTTATTATTAATTTATGCAATATACAAATATACATTTAAACTATTGTATAAGCTATTAAGTTTTTTGTAAATTTTATAAGAGCTTTATGTGGTCGATAACAAGTATTTTAACGATAATAGTCTGTAATGCTAATTTGTGTATTTCATTATTAGACTAAATATTTTTATATAAGTCTCTGTCAGATAGTTGATTAATGGTGTTGTGTGTACATTTGTTTATCTAATATTATGTTTCAAAAAATTGTTTTATATTTGCTGCTGAAATATTACAAAATGAAGAAAAAGACAATCATATCTTTGGCAATAATTATCGGTATTTTGATTGCCGACCAAGTTTTAAAAATATGGGTAAAAACAAATATGATGATGGGTGAAGAAATTCACTTTATAAAAGATCGTATTATGTTACATTTTACTGAAAACCGAGGTATGGCTTTTGGTATGGAGCTTGGTGGAGATTGGGGAAAACTTGCACTTAGCATATTTCGTATTCTTGCTATCGGCGGCTTAACATATTATCTTATACGGCTTATAAAAAAGAACGAAAACACAACTTATATAGTTTGCATTTCTCTTGTTATTGCCGGAGCAACTGGGAATCTGATAGATTCGGCTTTTTATGGACTTATTTTTACCGATTCTTATGGTCAGGTTGCAACAATGTTTCCGCCTCAAGGAGGTTATGCTAGTTTTTTACATGGTCATGTTGTTGATATGTTTTACTGCCCGATAATTACAACACATTATCCCGATTGGTTTCCTGTAAAAGGTGGTGATTCTCTAGTGTTTTTTCGTCCAGTTTTTAATATTGCCGATTCAGCAATCACTATATCTGTTTTTCTTATGATTATTTTTTATAAAAGAATTTTTCCAGAAGTGAAAAACGATGATATTTCAACTGATGTTAAACCATTGGATTAAAGAATGCTCTCAAACACATCATTATTATTATTATCGTTTTGTTTTTTTTATTGACATTAAAAAAAAAAAAAGTAATTTTGAATTTTTAAAAACAAAGTATTATGATATTATTAAGTTCTGTAGCACCTGTTGATATTCCACTTTGGGCTTTAATCCCATTTATATTAATGCTTTTAATGATTGCTGTTGGGCCATTATTATTCCACCATTGGTGGGAGCAAAATAGAAACAAACTTATTGTATCCTTAATTCTTGGTATTCCAACTGCGATTTGGCTAATATCTCAGCATCTCACAGGAGCTTTACAACATCAGTTGTTATTTGACTACGTACCTTTTATTATTTTATTAGGTTCTTTATTTGTTATCACTGGAGGGATACATTTAAAAGGCGACATTGAAGCTAAACCTTGGATTAATACAGTTTTTTTAGGAATTGGGGCTGTACTTGCTTCTTTTATGGGTACAACTGGAGCTGCAATGCTACTGATAAGACCTATAATAAAAACAAACTCGGAACGAAAATACAAAGTACACACAATACTGTTTTTTATTGCAATAGTTGCAAACTGTGGTGGTTTATTAACGCCCTTAGGTGATCCACCTTTGTTTTTACTTTATTTAAGAGGAGCTGAATTTACCTGGTTCTTGCACATGTTACCAGAGTGGGCTTTTGTAAATGCGTTGTTAATAATAATTTATTTTATTGCGGACACTTATTTTTATAAAAAAGAGCCATTAGAAAACATCGTTTTCGACAAAACGAATATTGAGCCAATAAGATTAAAAGGCAACCTTAATTTTTTATGGTTAATAGGTGTTGTTGCTTCGGTTGCATTTCTTAATAAAGGATATTTTCCACAATGGGATAGCACCTATGTTTTTGAAGATGGTAGTAATGGGAATGATTATTTAGGCTTTATTCGTGAAGGTGCAATGGTGCTAATGGTTATTTGCTCGCTTGTATTTACATCAAAGAGTTTACGTCAAGCAAATAAATTTACATGGGTTCCTATTGTTGAAGTTGCATTTTTATTCTTAGGGATTTTTACAACCATGGTTCCAGCATTACTCTATCTGTCGGCAAATGCTGCGTCATTTGGTATCACAACGCCAGAGCATTTTTATTATGCTACTGGAGGTTTAAGTGCCTTCTTGGATAACGCACCTACCGCTGTTTCGTTCCATAACTTGGCGATAGGGATGAATCCAGGTGGCGTACCCATAATTGGAGATGGGTTTGTGGCAGGAGTTCCCGAAATATTACTCACGGCTATTAGTTTAGCAGCCGTTTGCTTTGGTGCTATGACGTATATAGGCAACGGGCCAAACTTTATGGTAAAAGCAATTGCAGAAGAAAACAATATCAATATGCCTAGTTTCTTTGGTTATATGATAAAATTCTCCCTCATTGTATTGTTACCAATTTATATTATTACACAACTAATTTTTATATAAATTGCAAAAAAAGCATTCTTCAATTGAAAAATGCTTTTTTTTATTAAAATAAGTCTCAAAATTTTTTGTAAACAGAAAAAATATTGTAGTTTTGCAATCTCAAAAGTTCTTTGTCCGATGGTGTAATGGTAGCACTTGTGTTTTTGGTACATACAGCCAAGGTTCGAATCCTTGTCGGACAACAGATTGCGACGGCAAATAAACGTAAAAGCCTGATTTCTAACGAAGTCAGGCTTTTTTGATTTCTAGATGTGGTGCAAAATACTGCATTTTTAAGCGTTTTGAGGTGTCCAAATCGAGTCCACAACAATCCTGAAATCTTGGACACCTTTTAAAGGTGCTAATGCGTTCTTTTGCAGCACTTTATATTCTTGTTTTTAATCCATAAACTATATATTTAACGAACTAAAAATTGATGAAATTATGGAAAAGAGAAACACAGAGCAACAATTGAAGGTGAAATGCCTGTATATCTGAGGATTATAGTAAATGTCAAAAGAGCAGATATGTCAATGCACGTGGCAGTTTCTCCAAGCAATTGGAGTTCAAATTCTGGACGAGCAATAGGTAATTCAAAAAAGATTAGAAACCTAAATTCACTGCTTGATTCTGCACAATTTACCATATATGAGAAGTATAATTATCTTCGCGAAACTGGTAAAAAAGTCACTGCATTATCTGTTAAAAACTCATACCTTGGGATAGTCCCTGATGAAGAAAAAGGGAAGAAACATATTGATTTTAGTTATTCATGTTTTGATAGATTAGTTTTAAGAGGTTACTT
>CAYNKH010000204.1:0-4987 GCA_964397745.1 uncultured Bacteroidales bacterium
ATAATTATATTTCTTTAACTATAATTTTGTCTGATTATTTGAGGGGCTAAAACAAGATACAGGATGATTCAAAAACGTTATTTTTTTCTAAATTGCACCAAATATTATCAAATTTGACTTGCTAAATACTATCTTTAACAAACTTAATTTGACAATAAATTTTATCGTTGAATTGAAACACACTTTGTAATGAAGAAGAAAAAAGAAAAAATTAAAGTAGCAATTACTGATGATCATGAACTACTTTGCAGTGGAATTGCAGGTATTATAAATGGCGAAGAAGATATGAAAGTAACTATTATCGCTAATAATGGCAAAATTTTACTTGATAAATTAGCGAAAGGGAATATTCCTGACGTTTTGCTTTTAGATATCGAAATGCCAATAATGGATGGGTATGAAACAATAGAGAATTTAATAGTAAAACACAGCAACATAAAAATTATTGTGTTAAGTATGCACTGCCAATATCCTATTATTTCATCAATGCTTTCTCAAGGCGTTTCCGGTTACTTGATGAAAAATACTAAAAGACAATTTCTTTTGGATGCAATTCGAAAAGTGGCAGATGATGGCGTTGTTTATTGTGATGAAGCAATGAAGGTTTCTCAGATGATGAATAGGGATAAAGAGAAAATATTTGTTTCTAAAAGTGATTTCTCCCAACGTGAAATAGATGTAATCAAGTTGGTTTGTAATGAACAATCCAATAAAGAAATTTCAGAAAAACTTAACATTTGTAAAAGTACTGTAGAGTTTCATAAACGATCTATTTTTAAAAAGATGAACGTAAAATCCTCTGCAGGTTGTGTTAATTTTGCACTAGTTAATAGAATCGTTTAAAAGAGTAGTTGTTAAAACTAATCTTATACATGTTGAAAAATTAAAATAAATAATCAATAAAGGATAACTAATTATTATTGAACTAAAAATAATCGATATGATACAGAAATTTACAGAAAAACAAGAAGAGGATAGATTTATGGATAACCTTGGTGAATATTTTATCCTTCAGAAAAATGATACTGGTCAAGTACACATATTTAGAGGAAAAAGGGCAGGCAAAATATGTAGTTATGAGGAAATTGATTCGATTTGTGGACATATGAATAAAAAAGATGCTGTTGGAAATGTACCTGTAACTTGTTTAAATGCAAAACAAGCAAGAGATACGTGTGCTGGGCTCGGAAGAAAAGTTTGCGGGACATGTGTCAGTAATTTGTATGGAGATTTTAAAGAGGAACAATAATGGACAACACTTTATTAATAACTCTACTAACAATAATATTACCTTTATTTGGTGCAGGGGTTGGCTATTTGGTAAAACATAGTATTGATAAAAAGAAGGAATTAGCTAGTGAAGTCAATAAAGCTAGAAGAGATTTATACCAAGATTTCGTTAATCTAATTGTAGATATATTTGTAGCGACCAAACTAAAGGACAAAAATAAAAACAGCACAAATCAAGAAAAGAACCTTCAAAAGATTTATGAGTTTTATAAAGTATATATCTTATATGCTTCCCCTAAAGTAATAAATGCTTTCGCAGACTATTTTCAAATGTTATATAAAGGAAGAGAAGCTACAAGCACAAAAGATCAATTGCTATTATTAACTAATATTATGGCTGAAATGAGAAAAGATTTAGGTCTTAAAAATAATAATCTTGGCAGAAATGGAGGGAATTTAATGCGTGCAATAATAACAGATTTTGACTCCATATAGAATTTAGTTATTGTATAAAAATTTATCGGCTTTTGATTACAGGAAAAGACAATTTAAGTATTTCTAAAATTTATCAAATAGGTGATATATTGTCCCTTCCTACTAAAAAAAAATTGTGCATTTTCCACCTTCAACCATACAACTTACTTCTGTGTGTATTATGTCAGAATAGATACAAGATTTAAAGATGAAGATTAATCCTTTTTTTAGGATGAGTCAGTTTAACCTAAAAATTCTCGAATCCGTTTTACTTGCTTTGGTATGAGAATACGCAATCGTATTTGAGGGATTGGTTTCATTTCGATAAGTTCCTGATGTATTGGACGCAACCAATTATACATTGTTTTTTTGCTAACACCATACTCATCGGCAAGTTCACTAAGGGTATATGTTTTCTTATTTACCATGCTGTAAAGATATGATAAACGTATTAAATAACAGCCATGCCAAGCGATGCAAAGAGGTGATAATCAGTGCTAAAGAACCCGAAGCGATATTGTCTTGTCTGAAAGCCCATGATGAATCTTGTATGATTAATTGTTGTATTTTAAAAACTTTATGAGATACTGCTTCATTTTTTTTTAAGAGGAGCTGTATAGAAATAGCATTACATTTTGATTCTTAATTCTAAAATATGTTTACATTATTTTTTTATAAAAACTATTTTTCGCATTTGCTACTTATAACCTTATAACCTTTGCTGCTAAGAGACATCATATCAATATTTTAATACTTTGTTTTAACTAAAATCACTACTTGCTACCGACTTGAAACTTGCAACCGCTTATTTATGTTATAGGTTGCAAGTAGGTTATAAGTTAAAATTATTATCTTATAACCTTTATAACTACCTTATATTCTGACTTTTATTGAATAAAGTTATAAGGTTATAAGTTAAAGTCTTTTTAAACATCAGTTTTTAATGTTTTTTTAAGCCAGTACCCATGTTTTACTTTACCATCCTGCTTTCTAGATATACGTTCATAATTTAAGAACCTCAACGATTTTCCAACTTTCTCTGCAGTTAGCTTTATTGAAGTCTTATTCATGATATATTCTAAAATTTCTGTTGCATTATAAAATTGCTCTCCGTTTTCTTCATCAGATGGCTCAAAAAATCGTTCAATTAAATCTGCCTCAGGTGTTGAAATCTGAAACTTTTTATTTATTCTTTCATTCTCTTCAATCTCTTCTTTTTTTAGCTCTGATTCAAAGTTTCTGTCTTTTGATAAATGCCAAACCATAGAAAAAACTTTATCCATATCTACTTTTTTGCTGTAATCCCAATCAATATAATCTATTTCCATGCACAACCATCGAACACTTCCGTTTTCGTCAGTAAGAAATTCCCATCTATCAGTTGACCCAATAAAACTTGCTCTTCTGATATGTATTGATGCTCTTTTGTCATATGTAAGTCTCGCTTTAACTTTGTCCTTGGAAAACATAGATTTAAATGCATTTATCTCAGCCTTATCAGCTTGTGAAAGTTCATCGAGATTTATAAGAAAATTTTCAGTTATCGCTATATGACTATCTTTATCAGTGCCAATATTTTCTGCAATATATTGTGTAAGAGCTCTTGGACAAAGAAAACGACAAAAAGTAGATTTACCCGAATTTTGTCTATTACTCACTAATACAAATGCTTGTTTATTGTATGATTCCGGTTGTGTTGCGGTTTTAACTACTCTCACCAACCACTTTTTAAAATGGTGATTAAACCGTTTTTGGTCTTTTGCCTTAATAAAACTACATAAATATGCTATATGGTCAGTTTTTCTATCCCAAGCAGGCAGTTGTTCAAAATACTCTACAAAAGGATCATGCCTATTTACAAAATCAGACTTCAATAAGGCTACCAAGTTATTCAGACTTAAATTGATGTTGTCTTTTTGAAGTTTGATGTATAGATTGTTTTCATTTAAATCTTCATACAGTTCTTCCGATTTTTCCTTGTACTCAAACTTATTGCTTACGGTATTATATCGTATATCATATCTTTGATTAAGATATTTCTCTGCAATTATAAATCTATTTGATGTAATTTTAGTTTTATCTTCAATTTTTGATTGGGCATTTTTATTTGCTTCACCATTTTTCTTTCTGTTTGAATTAACCGTAATTCCATGCTGTTTTGCTTTATGAAACAGGGTTTTAATGCTTATCCCCCTGTTATTGTTGCTCATGCATTTATTGTACTGGTCATTGCAATTTTCTACACTGTAATTGGAATTATATTTACTTATTTCATGGAAATACGAACGACCTGTCTCGCCGAACTCACTTTCAATGGCAAAACCTATTTTTAACCAATCATCATAAGAACCAGTAATATCTATCTTTTTGCTATTTATTTGTTCGATTAGTTTATCTATATCGCTTTTTATGCTCATAGTTTGTTCAATTTTAAAAGTTTCAGATTTTTTGTTGTAGTATACTTCCGGGTCCCAAGAAAGAAAACAGAGTCTTGTAACATCCTTACCCGAAGGATCAATAGTAACACCCAACACTCTTTCGTAATATGTTTGCGTTTTCATAAAAGCATCCTTGTGCTTTGTAATGCTATTATCTGTTCGAACTAGAATTTTCAATCCTTTGCCACTGGGACTGATAAAACATGAATACGTGTATTTACATGATGCCGCTTTCATTTTCACATCCTGAATATTATCAAGCTTATCCAGGTCGAGAATGATAATTCGTGAATATTCTTTAAGGAATTCTAATTTACGACCACCATCGAACTTTCCACAAGGTGTAAAGGCAGGCAAGGACTTTTTACTTGCCGTGTATTCCTTTTCATTTCCTTGTTGGAGCAGTAGCCTCAATTTCTCTACCGGCTCTTTAAATGTACCTATACGAATCTGCTCAACTATAATATCTAATGTATTATTAGCAACTACCTTGTTAAAGTGCTCAAAAATGCTTATTTCATTCATATATGGCCTCCTTAAAGGTTGTGTGTATTATGATAACTATACGTTGTTTTTTTGCTAACACCCCACTCATCGGCAGGTTCACTATGGGTATATGTTTTCTTAATTTTCATGCCGTAAAGATACACTAAACGCTCTAATTTACCGCTATACAAAGAGGTGTAAAGGAGTGATAATCAATGCAAAAGAACCCAAAAAATTCAAATTTGTAAAAGACTAGAACAATCCTAACAAAAAGCAATAAAGTACGATATAGAAAAAACAATAAATCTCGTCCAGCTCAAGTGTGAAATAATTCTTCAATTATATTCACTTTTAATCTT
>CAYNKH010000205.1:0-4898 GCA_964397745.1 uncultured Bacteroidales bacterium
GGGTTTCGGGTTTCGGGTTTCGGGTTTCGGGCGATGCACTGAGCTTGTCGAAGTGTTTCGGGTTTTATTTCCTTGGTTTCTTAATCAGGGTTCTTTTTTTGTTTTTGTAGTATCTCTTTTTTCCAGTATTGATTTGACGATAAGTAGGACCTTGAGGAATGTTATCAGGATTTGGTAATTTTGCGATTTCTTTTTCCAATAGTTTTTCGATTCTATTAAAATTTAATATCTCTTTTTCACCAATAAAACTCACTGCTAAGCCTAATTTTCCAGCTCTTGCGGTTCGTCCAATACGATGCACATAATCCTCGGCTTTATCAGGAATTTCGTAATTAATAATTAAATTAACATCATCAATATCAATGCCTCGAGAAAGCAAATTTGTAGCGATTAAAATTCTAATTTTCCCACTTTTAAAGTCAAGAATAGTATCATTTCGCTCCGTTTGTGTAAAAGATGAGTTAATTGATGAGTTTTTTATTCCAACAGTTCGCAAATAAGTCGAAATTTTACCAACACTTACTTTTGTTGAAGTAAAAACAAGTATTTTGTCGTCTTTATGTTCTTTTAAGACATTCGCCAACATTTGAGGCTTATCTTTTTCATAAACCATATAAACTTGTTGGTCAATCTCTTCAGCGGGTTTAGAGAAATTTAGGTCAAGAATATAAGGTTCTGTAAGGATTTCTTTTGCGAGTTTTCTTATTGCGTTAGGCATTGTTGCACTAAACATCAGAGTTTGTCTTTTCTTTGGTAATTTTCCAATAATATTTAAAATATCCTCATAAAAACCCATATCCAACATTTCGTCGGCTTCATCTAGTACAAGAAACTCAAGATTGCTAATATTTACATATCCCAAAGCCAAGTGAGAAATCAGCCTACCAGGCGTTGCAACAACAATATCTGCTCCTTGTGTCAATGCTGCTTTCTGACGGCTAAACCCGTCATGGTCGTTACCACCATAAACCGCAAAATATGAAGTGCCAGTATAATATCCTAAACCGACAATTTGTTCCTCTATTTGTTTACATATTTCTCGTGTAGGAGTAATAATTAAAGCTTTTATTCCTTTAGTTTTAATATTTAGAATATGTTCAATTATCGGTATCAAAAAGGCTGCTGTTTTTCCAGAGCCAGTTTGCGAACATGCCAATAAGTCTTTTGATTGTAAAATTACAGGAATTGCCTTCTCTTGTATTTCAGTTAATTCAGAGTAATTAAACGATTCGACTCCTTCTTTTAATTTATCTGATATTTTTAGTTCTTCAAACTTCATTTTTTCATTATCTTAATTAAATATAGAATTATAATATATCAAAACAAAATAGAATTTTATTTCGCTTTAACAAAAAATTAGTATCTATAATATATTATGACAAAGGTAATAAAACTATTTACCTTTTCTTAAAGAAAAATTTCGTCTTTCTTTCTGATTACGATTAAAAACGCCTTGATTAACCAGTCTGATATCCTCAACAGTATAAAATGCTCCAGGATTAAACTCATTAACAATACTTATAAGTTCTTTCAATTTTTTTCTGCCAACTGTCATAAACAAAATGCTAACAGGTCCTTGAGTTCCGTTAGCAGGCATGCTAGTAAGTCCATATCCTTTTTCTGTAAGAGTTTCTATCAATAATTCAGCAGGCTTAGCGGTAACAACTCTAAAACCAACAATTCCTAATGCGATTTTTTCCTCTACTACCATACCAATATAATTCCCAGTAGCAAAACCCGCGGCATAAAATAAATATCCCATAAAATTATCAAGATTAGCCATTATTTGTCCAATCGCAATTATCCAGATAAAGACCTCAACAAAGCCCAAAACTGGAGCTAAATACTTATGCCCTTTAGAAACAAGAATTATTCGAAGAGTGCCAATAGTTACATCACATATTCGGGCAAAGAATATCATCAAAGGCAGCCATAAGTAGGTAAACATATCAAATTCCATAATACTCAAATTTATTTTTTAAAACTTTGCAAATCTATTCTATTTTATTTACATAAAATACACAGCAAAGTTAAAATATTATTAAATTGTGAGTAATACTCAAATGGCATAAAATTGGTGTAAGAAAACGACAAAATTCACATTACATGAACAAAAAAACAACAAATCAGTTTAGATAAGCAAGTAACTAAAATAAAAAAATTATTAAAACTAAAAAAATGGAAAAATTATACACAGCAAAAGTAACAGCAAGTGGTGGTAGAAATGGTCATGTAAAAAGCGATGACGGAGTAATTGATATGGACGTAAGAATGCCAAAAGGTTTAGGTGGTGATGGTGGCAAATATGCTAATCCTGAGTCTCTTTTTGGTGCAACATACTCGGCTTGTTATGACGGAGCGTTAAATCTTGTAGCCAAAATGGCAAAACACCGTATAGAAAGCACTACAACTGCTAATGTTAGCATTGGCAAAGAATCTGACGGCGGTTTAGCAATTGCAGTTCAACTTGACATAGAAGTTAAAGGTGTTGATAGAAAAATTGCTCAAGATTTGGTCAATCAGGCTCATCAAGTATGCCCATATTCAAAAGCTATAAGAAACAATGTAGAAGTAATTTTGAATTTAATTTAAAAACCCTCATATTTATTTTGTGTACCCTGCTTATAGCAGGGTTTTTTGTTTTATAAACTGTGTTCGCTCGGTTGTAATCCGAGTGTTGAGAACCCTACGCACACCCTTTTATTCCCTGAAGGGAGCCTGCACGCATGATACCCAAACTCGCACGGAATCCTAGTGCTGTATCCTTTCTCACACCTTATAATCGCAAAAAGCAGATTTACTCACTTGTTTAACAGAGAACTAAAAACTGTAAAACTGCAAACCGATATAAAAAGCCCTACCCACACCCTTTCATTCCCTGAAGGGAGCCCACCCACATAATACCCAAACTCGCACGGAATCCTAGTGTTGTATCCTTTTCTCACACCTTATAATCTCAAAAAGCAGATTTACTCACTTGTTTAACAGAGAACTAAGAACTGTAAAACTGTAAACCGATTAAAAATCGGTTGTAATACGAAACAGCAAAAAGTAAAAAAAAATAAATAAAACTATCTTTTTTTACAAAAAGTTTTTTTATTAAATTTTAATTGCTACTTTTTTACCGTTGATTTATAATTGTTACTTATATGAAAACAACAAAACTTTTTTTAGCTATACTGATCAGTCTTTTTGGTTTTTTAAACATAAACCAAATCAAAGCAGATACAATCTATGTTGACCTCGATACCGTGATCAACTATCAAACCCTGACATTTTGTCAGAATGATACAATACGGTTATTTGATAGTCAATATACAAATCCTGTGAATTGGACAAAATATGATATTGTCACAATGTTTGGAAGATCTCCATACATAACCATAACAGAAAACAGTGTGGAATATTTGTTTACAGACTCTTGTGAGGGTACAACAACTTGGACAACTTGGAGTGGAAATACAAATGGCTTATGGAAATTAACAAAGTTTGTTGGTGCTGGAGCGTATGTCTTTTTCTACATCTACTTCACTACCCCACACACAGAACATTGGACCGAAATAGACCGTGAGATCTGTGGTACAGCAGACACGCTGTACGCTAGTCCAGACTCTTATCAAACTGGTGTTAGATACACCTGGTTTTTGAATGGAGACACTGTAGCAGATGGCTATTATCCATCGGATACTAGCTACATCGTCACGCATAGTGGACAGTACGTACTCAGAACCACAGGCTGTAATACTATCAGTGATACTATAAACATCGCTATTATAGATAACACCCCACCAGATCTTGGTAGTGACTGGGAGTTCTGTGGAGACAACCACATTGTAGATTTTTCTTTATACATTGCAGATATTGATCCAGACGGAATCTATCAAAGCTGGGAGTGGTCAAACGGAACAACAGGAAGTCTGGGTGAACCAGGAGGTGAATTTATACATATCACTTATCCTAGTACATACTGGATAGAAGTAAACAATGCCTGTTTATCAGGAGTAAGAGATAGTATAGAAGTCACACATGTTTCATATCCTGACATACAAATTCTTGGACAAACCAGCATCTGTCCTGGGGGAAGTACACAACTTTGTACAAACTTCAGTTATGATGTAACTGTTTGGGCCAAAATAACTAACACAGATACAACAATGTTAAGTCAAATGACTGATTGTGTAACCATATCAGACAGTATGATTGTTTCGGTTTATGTAAGAGAAGGTCAGTGTCCTTCTGAGATTTACGAAAAACCAGTCACTATGACTACACCATATCAAAACAATCAAATATGTGTAGTCACAGTAGACTATGAGTTAGGTAAGACAAAGGTTGTTTGGGAAAAAATGGAAAATATGGGCATAGAAAAATACAATATCTACAAAAAGGTTTCAATCACAAACGATTATGGTTTAGTTGGAACAGTTCCAATATCAGATGAACCTGAATTTATAGATATGACTTCTAACCCCACATCCCAAGCATACACCTACAAAATAACAGCAGTAGATACTTGTGGCGGAGAAAGTGAAATGTCCCCATTCCACAAAAGTATATTTATTGTACATTCGGAATATCAAGGATCTCTTTCGGTTACAATCAGTGGATATGAGGATGAAAGTGGTAACTATATACCAAGTCAATATTACCTATTAGAAGACACAACAGGTACTGGTTCAAACTTTAGAATAATTGATAGTACTATAAACACATTGCTCACCAATGTTAATCCATTTCCTGGAGCATATTATCTTGTTGGTATATCACAACCACTCGGATGTGGACACACAAAGACAAAAAATAGTTCTATTAATAACTTAATTTTGTCTAATAAATTAGATATATGAATACTAGATGTTTTACCTAAATTGTTTATCTTTGCATTACAATTAAAGAAA
>CAYNKH010000206.1:0-4878 GCA_964397745.1 uncultured Bacteroidales bacterium
AACATCATGATTTAGAAGAAGATCAGAGATTAGTTTAAACCTGAGTTCGATATAATTTTAAAAGTTCAGATTGGTGTAAAATTCATTTATACGCTTTTACGATCTCAAAAACTTTCAAAAATGCTGTTTAAACCTGTGCCCCAAGCTAATATTTCTACTATTTTTTGACCAAATCTACTACCGCTTGTAACAATTCTGTTCTTTTGATGGGTTTAGTAATATATTTATCAAATATATCACCAAATTTCTTTTTCTCATCGTCCAAGGAAAATGCTGTTTGAGCAATAATTGGTAAAAGGGGTCTTGTTTTTTTTATCTCTAATGCTGCGGAGTGTCCGTCCATTACTGGCATTTTTATATCCATTAGAACTAAATCAATATCATTATTCTCATTACAAATTTTTAAAGCCTCTTTCCCATTTTCGGCAACAATAATATTGCTGCAATAGTTTTTTAGTAAATATGACAAATATAATTGTGAAACTTCTTGATCCTCTGCAATAAGAACTGTAATTCCTAAATTCTCACTAATAATTAGCTCCTCACTATTTTTAGTAATATTTTTAACAATTTTCCAAACTCCCTCAATTTTAAAATAAAACGAGGATCCTTGGTCTTTTTGTGATTCATACCAAATGCTACCGCCAAGCAACTCTATATATGCTTTTGATATTGCTAATCCCAAACCAGAGCCTTCATATACTCTATTTAGACGTACATCCTCTTGTACAAACCTTTCAAACACAGCATCATGTTTATCTTTGTCAATTCCAAGACCAGTATCCTTAACAAAAAAAGTAGCACTCTCTTTCTCAAGATAAAAACCAAATTTGACAAAACCATCTTTTGTGAATTTTAGTGCATTGTTCACTAAATTAGAAAGTATTGCATAGACTTTTTCTTTATCGGTGGTTAAATAAACTTGTTCAACTTCTTCGGGAATAAAATACTCAAACTCTAATTTCAATTGTTTTGCTTTAAGCTTAAATGAGTCGTAGGTATATTTGAGCATTTCTACCAAATCGACTTCTTCCAAATTAACAATCTCTTGATCGGAATCAATTCTCGACATTTTTATTATATCTTCAATTGTATTAAGCATTCTATTTCCGCTTTTATCAATGATGTCAATAAACTCTCGCTGTTGTGTGCCAGACAGATCCGGTATTTTTAGCAATTCAGCAAATCCAAGAATCGCATTCATTGGGGTACGTATCTCATGGCTCATATTTGCAAGAAAAGCAGATTTTAACTTATCGCTTTCTTCAGCTTTTTTACGTGCAATAATTAATTCTTTTTCAAATTTATTTCTATTACTAGCATCAGAAATAATATTAGCAATTATCTTTAATCCATTCATCTCATCGTCAGACCACACCCTAAAATCACTTACGCAGTCCATCCCAAAAATTCCAAAACCTGTTTTATCATTATAAACTGGAATACTCATAAAAGACTTTACTTTATTTTTAGCTATCTCTTTTTTCTCTTCATGCAGTGCATCATCAAGTTTGGAGACATCTGAAACTTGAATAGATTCGTCGGTTTTTGCCATTTTTAAACAATACTCAAAGAGCACAGGATTGTCTTTAAATAATTGTTTAGTATTATATATTACATGCTCACGATTAAACTCTATTATTTCTAAAGAATTAATATCATCATTTATAAAGTGTGCAAAATATGCTCTATCAACATTAAAAAAATCAGCTACTTTTTCTAAAGATATAGAAATTGTCGGTTCAAAGGTTTCTGGCTTTTTTATAAAACTAGAAGATATATCAGCAATTAATTTTTCAAGTTCTGTCTTATATTTTAGTTTATTTTGAGATTCTTTTAGTAAAGTAATATCCTGCACAATACCTTTAAAGCCAACAAGCTCATTTTCCGTATTATAAATATGAGTTATAATATGAGATAAGTATTTAGGCGTATTATCACTTGATTTAATAATATTTTCGAAGCGATAATGTTGGTTTTTTTGAATATTCTTAAGTATCTCAGCGATCGAACTTTGAGTTTCCCCAATTAGTTTATTTTTATAGTTCTTAAAAACACTCTCAAAATCACTTGATTCTATTTCTAAAATGCTTGAAAATGTTTTTGAAAATATTAGACTCTTTTCTTGAGAATAAAATTCCCAGTCTGCAATTTTTGCAATTTCCTGCGATTCGTTTAGTCTGTTGGTCTCGATTTCAAGCTCGTTTTTTGAAACTGTTGAAAACTCTAATTCTTCTCCAAGCATATTAATCCCTGCACCTATTGCATCAAAAACAGTGTTTTTATCTGAGATTTTTAGTTTTTTTTCAAATTCTCTATTTGCAAAAGAGGAGAAAGCTACTACAAAACTGTCTATTGTCGGGTTCTCTCCTGTCTCGTTGATATCAATATTAAGTGATGCTAAATCCAGTATTTGATTTATCTCATTTTGAATAACTAAAATATCCTTGTCTTCAGTATTTATATCTAACTTTTTTAAAAAGACTCCTTGCATTAAATTTTCTTTAATAGCAATTAGATTTGTTAATAAAGCTTTAATATTAGTGATTTTATTTTCTAATAAATCATTTTCCATAGTTAACAGACTTTTTATTTTTCAGTTTCTTTCTTTAGTTTAGATATCCATTTAATTGCATCTTCCTGATTTAAGAAAAATCGAGATGGAATCACTGGTTTATTGATTTTAAGAAACAAATTTAAAATTGTATATGAGAAAATACTATTCGAAACAAATGCCCCAGCTATTATTCCTTTTAATCCTCCTTCGGGGTTGGATAAGAACTCTCTTGCTTTTTTAGAAGCTGTTTTTAAGTTAGCAATATCTGTAATAACATAATAGGATTTGCCCTCCTGAAAAGCAATCCTGTAATTAACATCTCTCTTTGCTGATTCCAAATCAATTGTGTAAGGTTTTGTATAAACAACGAATAAAATATCATCGTCTATTGTCAGAGAGACTGTCTCACTTTCAAATTTTTTCAAAATAAACTCTTTAATTACTAGCTTGGTTTAAAACCGATATTGTTTCAAAACTAAAGTTATCATCTGCTTGAATGTAAATTGACACCTTGTTCACAATTGCACCTAATTTTTGTTTTTCAATACTCGCATCCATACCCAAATAAACATTTTTAGATTTATTGTAAGCAACTCTTTTCATTATTTGGAAAAGTCCTTGTCTATAACATGAATACTTTTCATTATATTCATAATCTAAACCAATAATCATTGGCGAGTAATTGTTTAGTTCAGACTTGTACGACAGTATAAAACTACATAGTTTATTGTCACTTGCCAACCTCATACTAAGTAATTCCCAGTGTTTACTTTTTATAGCATTGATAAATAGGCTCTTAGGTAAATCGAAAGTATTGATTTTGAAACTATTTCTCTTGATATTTAGATATAAATTGTAGTATTCCTCAAGATTATCATCATTTATTTCATCATTAAACGTAATTTTAAATTCTTCTTGGGTTCTTTGCATATATCGTCTAACGTGCTTTCTTGATCTTTTTGTAAGACTATCAATAATGTCTTCTTCGGTTTTCCATGAATTATTAACTACTATATGAGAATCGGGTAAGTCAAATCTGATAAAGCCTTCATTTAGAAGAAATTCTTTTATTTCGATGTCATCGGTGTCGATATCTCGGATTTGAATTGCAGATGCTCCACTTTGATGTTTAACTTCAGACATTACTTTAATTAACTGAAGCATTGATTTTTTCCAGTTTGCATTTTTTCTATCAACAAACAGATGTTGACCTTCTGTTATTAGTGAACCCATCGATACAACTTTAGACGAAAGGTAATGTTTGTCAGTTTTTCTTTTTTTCTCAATAGCTTTTGAAATAGATTCGGAAGACACCATATCATCTTTGCTGATTGCTACAGTAAAGAAAGTTGCTAGTATTGGTTTTTTGTCAGCATCAGTTATAATAACATAATGCATATCCCAATTACTTTCTTCATCTGGATTTCCAGTAAAAGTCTCTTCGATAAATTTGCAGCCTTCCCAATCGAAACTGCCATTTTCCCCTAACAACTTATTCCAAACAGATTTATCTATTTTAGCAATTGTTGTTTCATGCTGCACAACAAATTCTGATTTAGCCTCTTTTGTCTTAATAAGATCGAAATACTTCTTTTTTGTTTCCGCAAAATCAATTTTAAAACTTCTACTAATCTGGTCTATGCTTATTTTCTCTTCCTCTAGTACCTTAGGTAAATGGTAAGCAAAAGCTTCTAAAACATTTTTAAGATCGTCATCTGTTTGACGCAGTGTAACAGGGATTCGTAAGCCAGTACAATTAACAGGAACCGTTGGAAATATCCCAATATTTGTATAAAATCCTTCTTTTAGCAAATTTTTAATCATACTATAACCTACACGCGGACTTCCTAAAGCATAATAAAATATAGGAGACAAAGATGGATTTACTTCTGGGAGCATTAATGACTTTCCTATTTGGCTTGTGAATTCAATTTTCTTTTGTAATTGTTTTTGCAAAACAGTAATCTCATCACTTAAATGAATTTTCGCAGACTCAATAATAGCACCAAGTAAAGGCGGCTGAACGGGTCCAGAAAACGTATATGATGTTCCACAAGTCAAAATTTTTCTTTTCATTTCTTCATTAGACATAACAAAAACACCGCATCCTACACCAAACCCTTTTCCTAAAGAAGTAGTTAATACAATTTTTGGATGCAAGGCTTTGTCGCCCATTACATAACCACAGCCATTTTTGCCAGTCCAACTCATTCCATGAGCATCATCAATATATAAATAAAAATTATCATATTTATTTAATAAATAGCAGTACTGACCGACTAAAATTTTTAAAAAAAGTAGGGCTACTACCATAAGGGTTC
>CAYNKH010000207.1:0-4859 GCA_964397745.1 uncultured Bacteroidales bacterium
CTTCGCAAAGGAAGGGGGACGTTTATCCATTAACAACGTGGTGAAACTTTACACCAAGGAATGAATGTCTCCTTTTTAGTAGGACTTGCTTTTGCAGTTGCTGCATCTGCTAACCTTCCAGCTATAATAATGATACTTTTTTGGAAAAAAACTACTAGTAAAGGTGTTTCTGCATCTATTGTTACAGGTATAGCATCATCAATTATATTGATATTGCTTTCGCCATCAATGTTCGAGAGATATGGAATGCTCAAAACTGATGCAATATGGCCATTAGATAATCCTGGAATTGTTTCAATTCCTTTATCGTTCGCAATATTGGTTGTAGTATCTTTATTAACTAAGAAAAAAGAAACACAGTTAGGGATTGTCAAAGAATAAAATATACAGAATTGACGAAGATCTTTTGTTGTTTTATTTGTTGACAAACCCTTAATTGAAGCTGTAAACAAATAAGTAATCAACCATAATTAGTGCAACAAACCAACTATGATTAGGGCCGGGTAGTTTTATATCCGGCTTTTTTATTTATCAGTAATAAAAAACTCAGTTCTACGATTTTTTCCTCTTCCGTACTCTGTTTCATTCGAGGCTATTGGTTTATCTGGCCCGTATCCGCGGTATTTTAATCTTTCGCTTTTAATTCCATTATCAATAAGATAGTCGTAAACAGATTTTGCTCTTTTATTAGATAGCGTAATGTTTGTTTGATAACTGCCTATAGCATCTGTATGCCCTCTGATTTCAATTTTAACATTTGGATTAGTGTTTAAGAATTCTATAAATCCATCTAATACTGCAAGGCTTTTTTGATTAATTGTATAAGAGGCAGTGGCATAATAAATATCTTTTAATTCTACAGCTTTGCCAACTTCGATGGGTTTAATTTCAAAGTCTATTTTGACTGGTTGCTCAAATATTTCTTCCTCAGGTTCTATTAAGGCTGAAGTAAACGAATAATCTTCTTTTTGCACAACTAATAAATAATTGTCATCTTTTTTTTCTTCTTCGACTGTTACTGCAACGGCATAGTTTCCAGTTTGTGCATCAACAATTCCTTCTGATTTTTCTTGCGTTCGTATGTTTCGCACTTCCAATTTTGCTTCGGTAATGACCAAACCTTCATCATCAATAAGTTGTCCCTTTACAAGAAACACTTTTTCGGGACGTGCTTCCGGATATAAATCGATTGCATAAATGTCCCAACCTCCCAAACCATTTAATTTATTTGAGGCAAAATATGCTTTTGTGCCTTGTGTATTAACTACAAAACCGAGGTCGTTTTTTTTAGTATTTATGGGAAAGCCAATATTTATAGGTTTTGTCCATTCATTGTCTCTGTATTTAGAGAAAAAGATGTCGTAACCGCCGATACCAGGATGACCGTCTGATGAAAAATATAAAGTTTGGCTGTCAGAATGTATAAATGGCGATTTTTCATTGCCAGATGTATTTATTTTATATCCCATATTTTGTGCTTTGCTCCATGTACCATCTGGATTTTTAATTGAAAAATAAATATCCGAAGTAGGATTGTTAGGGTCGAAACCTATGTTGTCTTCTCTTATACTAGCGAAGTACAAAACTTTACCATCAGCCGAAATACTGGGTTGCGATTCCCATGTTTTAAGACCATTGATATTTGGACCTAAATTTTTGAGCTCGCTCCAACCACCGTTTTTACGTGAAGCATAAAAAATATCGCAATTGTCATAATCTCGACTGATAAATTCACAAATGGTTATGTACAATGTACTATTATCAATAGTAATTGATGAGGCTCCCTGATTTTTTCCTGTATTAAAAGGATACGGAAGAGCCTCAATTTGACCAAACCTAACGCCCGATTTGTCTTTTGCTCTAGCCATTGTAAACTCTTCAGTATATTTCTCAGAATAGATTGAAGTAACATCTTTTTTTAAATACGCATGTGTAAAAAATGCTATTTCACCATCTGGAGAAATTATTGGGAGGTAGTCGTCATTGATGGTAGAAATACCCTCTACTATTACTGGTTCAAAAGGAACAGGGTTTTGTATTAAATTAAGATATTGTTCGATATAATTGATTGTATTTTCGGCATCTGCAAAATAACGTGCTGTACGTTTATTGTTATTAAGATAAATACGCATGTATTTTAAAGCGTTATCGAGATTATCTTCTGCGAAAAATATTTTTCCTAAAGTGTAATTAGTTTCGTAATCTTGAAATGCAGGGCAAGTTTTTGCTACACTTTCGAGAGATTTTACATACTTAACATAAAAATCGTTTTGTTGCTTCGATGAAATAGCCGTTTTGTACTTAGAATAGTTAATCTCAGCGATTGCCAGCCATGCTTCTGTAAACTCAGGTTCTGCATCAATTATCTTTGCAAATTCAAACTCAGCATCATCTATTTTATCCGAAATTAATAGGTTAACTGCTTTATTGTATTTTTTTATCAGTTTCTTATCATCAATATCGTTGCAAAATTCACCAAGATATTGTCCAAAACACAATTGGGACAAAGATAACATGAGTATCAATAATATGCTTGTCTTTTTCAATATAACCATTATAAACAACAAAGATATTGTAATTTATTTAATCCAATATTAACAACGTGAAAAAAATTAGGAAAGTATATGTGATAAACAATAAATATTTTGTTCTATTCGTAGTTTTATATAGTTTTATAATTAATAAATTTGTTAATTTGCATCAATATTTTTTCGATGCAGAAGGAAAACAAAAATATTTGGCGAACATTCAATATCTATTACAGATACTCACGAAAATCTGGATTACTGTCTTTTGTAATCTCAAATTTTATAAAAGTTGTTGCAATCGTTGCTGTTGTTCTTATTGCCGTTTGGGTGCTTAATTCGTTTATTATTCAAGTTAGTGATATTCCACGTTTATTAATTGATAATTTTAGAACGGAAGTTGTTCTTTTATTTTTTCTTTTTACGGAAAGTGTTTTAGGTTTAATTCCACCTGATTTCTTTATTCTGTGGGTAAGTGAAATGGACAATTTCTATTTATGGGTTGGGTTTTTAGGACTTTTGTCGTACGTTGGAGGGTTTGTTGCCTATTATTTGGGATTTACTATAGCTAAAATTCCTAGGTGGAAAACGCGTCTTTTGAAATTTTATGCAAACCATCTCGATAAAATTAATAAATGGGGGATTGTATTTATTAGTATTGCTGCTCTTTTCCCTTTACCTTATGCAACAGTGTGCACCTTAGCAGGCATACTTAAGTTTCCTATTAATAGATTTGCCCTTGTGGGTTTGTTTAGAATTGCTCGCTTTTTTATTTATGCTCCTATTGTTGCAGGATTTGTTTAAAAAATGTAATTGTGGTTTTGTGGAGGTTTTATATTTTACTATTTTTACAAAAAAATAATTATGATTATCTTGCTATCACCCGCTAAAAGTCTCGATTTCAAAAGGACAATTCAAACCAATATAGCATCAATACCCGAGTTTTTTCAAGATGCAAACATTCTTGCCGCCGAGCTGCAAAAATATTCGATTACACAATTTAAAGAACTTATGGGCATAAGTAAAAGTCTTGCAATTCTTAATTTTGAAAGATATGCAAATTGGCAAAAAGAAATTAAGAACGCTGAAATCAAGCAAGCGGTTCGTGCATTTATTGGAGAAGCATATAGAGGATTAAAGGCTGAAGAAATGAGTGAGGATGATTTGTTGTATGCACAAGACCATTTACGAATACTCTCTGGTTTATATGGAGTTTTACGCCCACTTGATGCCATTCAGCCGTATAGGTTAGAAATGGGAACAAAAATCGAGATAGGAGAGTTTAAAAATCTTTATCGGTTTTGGAATAATAAAATAACAGATAGTATTAATAAGGCTTTGGGAGAATCAGAGACTGTAATTAATCTTGCCTCAAACGAATATTTTAAATCAATAGATAGAAAAAAACTAAAAGCTAATATTATTACTCCAGAGTTTCGGGAATATAAAAACGGAGTTATTAAAATGATAACTGTTTATGCTAAAAAAGCCAGAGGTCAGATGGCGAATTTTATTATCAGAAACAAAATTGAAGATCCAGAACAAATTAAAACTTTTGATATCAATGGTTATCAATTTGATGTTAACTCATCAGATGAGAATAAGTGGAGTTTTATTAGATAGTTACTGAGTTATCTCCGCCTTAGTAGAATTGCTTGCAGATAACAGACCACAAACGACTAATTGTTATGTCTTCAATTAAGTTTTTCCTCACAAATCCTACATTATTCGAAGTTTATAGCAGATGTTGAAAAAAAAACTTAATGAGTTTTGTTATTGTATTTAATAATTTCGTATTTTTGTGTTTAATTCTAATAACCAAATATATTGAACGCTATATCAAATAAGAAAATTCTACTGGGTACAAAATATAGATTTTTAAATCATCTTATGTTTTGGTTGGCATATATTCTGTTTAGTGGAACAGTATTCTATTTTGGTAATAGTTTTAGAGGTTACCACTCTTACTTTTCGGCTCTAATAATAGATTTTATTAGTATTTATGTTATTTTATTAGTTTTAATCCCAAAATTTGTTCAGAAGAAATACCAATTGAATAAGTTTTTTGTGCTGCTCACTTTATTGATTTTATTAAATCTTGCAATCAATTTTGTATTGCAAAATTTTATTTTTGCTAATGGTGGACTAGCCTTTGATGTCTGTTTGCACAGACAGATACACAGTATCCAAGTTTCCTTAGTTTTTATTGTAATAGCCATAGGGATAAAGATATTTATGATAAATCAGCAGAATCAATTGCAAATGCACAAACTTGAGCAAGCTAAAACAATTTCTGAACTCGATTTCCTTAAAACTCAAATGAATCCTCATTTT
>CAYNKH010000208.1:0-4832 GCA_964397745.1 uncultured Bacteroidales bacterium
ATTAATATTCTATATTTTTGATGAAAATATTAGATAAAGATCCAATTAAAAATATTAAGAATAAATTTTATGTTTGAAAAATGTATGACAAATATATGGGATAAGAACGTCGATTACGGTAAATATGTAGGATTAATTTAATAAAGATAATAGCCAACAATTGCTGACTATTATCTTGTATTTTAGCTATAAGATAAACCTTATTTTTAATTTAGTTTAAGCTACTTGTTCTTTGTCTAAAACCAATACTTTGTAAAAATATGCTTGAAGACTAATTAGAACAGGTGTTGCAATAAGCATTACTAGTAACGCTAAGACCACTCCAATAAATGGGATTATCGATAAAATTATTGCTCCAATACCAAGGATAATACCTACAATAAAATAAGATAAAAACATTGCTCCCTTGTTGCCATTAGTGTATTTATTGCTTTTAGTTAATGCTTCTATAGGGTTAATTTCTTTATCTATCACTAAAAGAATGCTTAAACTCCATGCAATACCGATAACGATTCCAGGAATGATAAGTAGGATACACCCAATTATAATGGCTTGGGTTTTTAATCCACTCAATAAAAAGATTTCCCCCATATATTTTCTGTATTTATTATCGAAAATAAATGTAGGTGAAATAACATTTCCTTTACTTATTGCTAGTGGAAGTGTCATTAGTGCAATTGTTGTCCCAATATTAATATAAGGTATCCAACATGTTAATGCCCACAAAATTACTGCTCCCAAGATAGATAGGAAATTTTTTAGTCCCCAAGAGAAACTAGTTTTAATAGCTTCTTTGTAACTGATTTTTTGTTCTACGACCATAGTTGTAATAGTTTAATAATTTTGCCTACTCTAAATTCAAATTGAGTTTTCGGCTTCCCTCTAAATAACGGCAGTAAAGATAATAAAAAATCCATCATACGAAAAAAATATTTGCATATTTTTTTCAAGAAATTGTTAATAAGTTGTTTATGCTTTGAAATGGCACAGCACTATTGCCATTGATGTAGTTATTAATAGAGAAACTTTATTTATAATTGTTGTATGGTAATGGCTAAAATGTTTCTTTATAAGGATTACTGTAACACATGATTTCAATTAATAAGAACATTGATACCGGCTCAATTCAAGGTTTGTGTAATTTATTTCTTTCCTTAATATTTAAGAAATTTCATAGAATTTCCTTTCTCGCTAATTGCAAAGATTTTTATAAAGTATATGCCAGGAGCGAAATCTTCAATTCCAATATTTGTTTCATCTTTGTTAATAACTCCGCTAAAAACAATTTTTCCAAATATATCATAAATAATAAAATCTAAAGTTTTATCAATATGTTTTTCAGATTTAACAGTGATTTCTTCCGAAGCAGGGTTGGGATATAGCATAAAGCCAAAATCTGTTGAATTAATTTCTGTACTGTCTTTGGGTTCGGCAATAATGTTAAGATGTAGGATTAAAACACTATCACATCCAAATATTGTTTCTAAAGTATTAGTAAAAAAGAAATCTCCAGGAATATTTGTAGCAAATACTTCAAAACCATTTTCAGAATAAAGGACTCCCTGTGTTATTGTGTCGAATAATTCTGTTAGGTATGTTGGGTTTATAGAAAGATTAAGAATAACTAAGCTGTCGCATTCATTAGTTGCAGTGTAAAATAAGGTGTCTGTACCGCTTGTAGAAAGACTAAATCCATTTTCAGAATACGTTTCTCCCTCGCAAATTGAGGCATTAATATATGATCTGTAAAAATCACCAACGCTTAGTTCTAGTGTTATTATGCTGTCGCAACCATGCTGTGAAATTAGAGTGGTGTCATAAATACCAGGTTCGGTTAAGATATTTCCATAAAAATGATATTCGCCAGTTTCGCAAATCATAATATAATTCGTGTCATTTTCAAATCTTGGATTAACTGTAAGATGCAAAGCAATCATACTGTCGCAAAACTCGGAGGAATACACAAGTTCTGTATGAACAAATGTTCCAGCAGTATTTTGTATTCCTAATTCAAATCCATAATTATTATAAACTTCTCCTTGGCATATCTCATCATAAATATTGCGATAGTTTGCATAATTTATATATACAGTGTAGGTTTTAACTTGATCGCCATTACTTACTTGAATGATAGATGAGTTGGTGCCATTGGGCTGAGTTATATTAACAATAGCATTCGGACTTGTTGCTTGAGCCGAAAAAGTAGGAGATGAGCCACAGTTGTAATTTATTGTATATTCATTTGTATTAGCATTAAAACCATTAATTAATGTGCCATCCACTAGTATTGAGTTCAAGTTGGCATTATACACAAGCTCAACATCATCAATAAAAACTTGGTCACTTGTTGAGCCAACTCCTTGCTCCATATTGGTTGTAAAAGTTAATAAAATGTAGTACGGAGTGCTTGCAGGATAATTGTAATTAAAAGGTATAGAGTATCTTTTCCAATTTTGATTTGCTCTTGTAAAATTAACAACAGCTTTGCCTACAACATGTTCTGGTGCGGAGGGATCAGCAGTTTCGGGGTCAAGATAGTCATAATTATCATGTATAATTGCATGCATCCTAGCACATTGTGTTTCTGATGGACACAGAAATTTTGCCCAAAATACAATAGAGTCTGGTTTTGCATTAAGACGCTGTTTAAAGTTAGGATTTAAGGTTCTTGTGATATTGTAATTTTCAGGACTTGATGGTGTTGTGTTTCCAATTCGGATTTGTCCAGTCGTAATTGTTCCGTTTGCGATTATACCTAATACCGAAGTTGCATACAATTTGCAACTGTAACTGCCTGTTGAACCTGGTCTTATATCAGTTGATTTTTGATGTCGGGTCGCAGTTGCCGAATTGCATCCTAAAGCAGCAAACCCAGTTAAATCACAAACTGCCGAAGGAAAACTATTCCAAAATGAGGGTTCATCATTAGAGCCTGTGCCATCCCAAGTTTCAAAACCTCCATTTGGCAATTGATAAGTTTGAGCAAATGAGCAAACCGATATTATCATCAAAATTGATATGGTAACAATTATCTTTTTCATTTTTTCAATGTATTAAATGTAAAAATACGAAATTTGTGTTTCGTTTCTACAATAAATACTTAAAAATTACAAGAAAAATTGTTAAAACAGTCGAAAAGCGACAATACGGCATGAAGGAGAAGTGTTTTCAGACATATTGTCAGCACTTTGATTATAAAAGTGTCAATAATATCAAAGAAACGCATTGGAATAAAATTTGATATTTGAATAAACGAAAATAATAATTACTAACTAAAAAAATTATAGGAGGAAAAATTATGTTAATTAAAAGAAATCCAAATGCTTACTTACCTTCAGTGTTCGATGCATTTTTTAACGACTCAGCAGAGATTAGTGAAAAATCAGTTCTATTTACAAGACCAGACTTTAATGTTTTTGAAACAGAAAAGGAGTTTGTTGTAGAAGCTGCAGTTCCAGGTATGGAGAAAAAAGATTTTACAATTGAAGTAAATGATAATGTTTTGCAAATTTCTAGCGAAAAAGAGGCTGAGACAGAGAATAAAGAGCAAAAATACTACTATCGTGGTTTTTGCTACGGAAGTTTCAAAAAATCGTATAGTTTGCCCGATAATGTTGATAAAGACAAGATTGTAGCAAACTACGACCAAGGAGTCTTAAAGGTGCTTATACCAAAAGATAAGGAAGCTAAATTATCACGTCAGATAAAAATTTCTTAATAGAAATTTGACAGAAATCAGCTTATTAAAAGCGAACAGTTAAATCTGCTCGCTTTTTTTGTGTTTATAGAGGTGCTTATTTTGAAATTTATTATCTTTGCAAAAACAATACTATGAAAACGAAACAAGAAATTGTAAATAATTGGTTGCCAAGATATACAGGTAAGAAGCTTGAAGAGTTTGGGGAGTATATACTTTTAACAAATTTCCAATTGTACGTAGAGCTTTTCGCAGAGTACAACTCTGTGCCTGTTGATGGATTTGATAAAAACATGTCAAATGCTACTGCAAATAATATTACCATAATAAATTTTGGTATGGGTAGCCCTAATGCAGCCACAGTTATTGATTTATTAAGTGCAATTAATCCTAAAGCAGTACTGTTTTTAGGAAAATGTGGCGGCCTTAAAGCAAAAAACAAACTTGGCGACCTAATCCTTCCAATTGCAGCAATTAGAAGTGAGGGTACAAGCGATGATTATCTACCACCAGAAGTTCCAGCCTTACCAGCTTTTATGTTGCAGCGAGCAGTTTCTACTTCGATTAGAGATTATGGACGTGATTACTGGACAGGAACTGTTCTTACAACAAACAAACGAGTGTGGGAATATGACGAAAGATTTAAAAAATATTTACGCAAAACCAGAGCAATGGCTATAGATATGGAAACCGCAACAATTTTTAGCGTTGGCTTTGTTAATGGTTTTCCAACTGGTGCACTCTTGCTTGTAAGCGATCAACCCATGATATCAACAGGAGTTAAAACTGGCTCAAGCGATCAGGGGGTTACTGAGAAATTTGTTGAAGATCATATCAAAATTGGAATCGAGGCTCTAAAACTTATCGAGAGAGGAGGAAAATCGGTAAAACACTTGCTTTTTGATTAATGTCTCGGATTAAAGGGGTTTCGGGTTTCGGGTTTTCTCGCAAAGCCGCAGAGAAGCAAAGTTTTTAAACTTTTTCTACGAAATCTACGTTGATTTTTTTTCTCTGTGTAACACTTCAACAAGTTTAGTAAAACGCTCTGTGTAACTTTTTTTAACCCACTCCAATCCGTCGGAACCGATTACCGAATACCGCCTTACCGAATACCGATTACTGATTACAACTTGCG
>CAYNKH010000209.1:0-4826 GCA_964397745.1 uncultured Bacteroidales bacterium
CTTGGTGGCGACAAAGTCGCCACCAAGCCTCTCCTCTCGTAATAATATAATTAATAGTCATTTCGACCAAATGGAGAAATCTGTTAATTTTATTTCGAATGTTTAAGAACTGCCTGAATTATAGAGATTGAATTAAGAGTTCTGAAGGTTCGCATTTATTTCTTTTTCTAAAGATTTGGCTCTTCTAATAATTCCAGCATTTTCTTCAAAATACTTGCTATTAACACATTGCATTAGCCAATATATGGCTTCGTTTACACTATTTTTTGCTTTTTGGAGTTTATATTTAACATCAGCCTCTCTAAAAGCTGTTTGAGCTTCGTAAATATATGAATTAATCTTTACCGCTGCATGAAGTAATTTTAATGCAATTGGCTTTCTGTGATTTTGCTCAAGGAGATGGGAATAATTAACAATATCGGAGGCTAAGTCTAGGCTTGCTTTTAATAAACGATATATTTCTGTTGTACTCATCTATTATTAAGACAGTATTTTCTTTATTACGGTTGTCTAATAATAAGATTACTTTCAAAAAAAAGCTGGGATACTTCCCAGCTAATTTTATTTTAGAATTATAAGGTTTTGACCTTTCGCAATTATGTCTCCAGGTTTTACAAGTATTTTATCAACGATGCCGTTTTTAGTAAAAGCTAATCTGTTGTTCATTTTCATAGCTTCTATAATTAGCATAATATCTCCTTCTTTTACAGCTTGTTCTTTTTCGACCATCACGTCAATTATGGTGCCTGGGATAATAGATTTTATAATATTATCATCTGGCATTTCCCATTTTTTCTTTTTGTCAAAAGCGGGAGTAGAAAATGTCTCATAATTTTGGTCGTCTATTTTAATTTGGATTTTTTTATTTTCTTCCATAGTTAGAGTTTTAAAATGGTGGGATTCCGTGTTTTTTATCAGTTTTAATTTCTGCTTTATTTTCACACACTTTGAGCGAATGTATTAGCATTTCTCTAGTTTCGGCGGGTTTAATAACAGAGTCCACGTATCCTTTAGCTGCTGCGACATAAGGATTAGCAAAACGTTGTTTATATTCTTCAACTTTTTGTTTTCTCATTTCATCAGGGTTTTCGGCAGCCATTATTTCTTTACGGAATATAATATTTGCAGCACCTTGTGGTCCCATTACAGCGATTTCAGCAGTAGGCCACGCATAAACAAAATCTGCTTCGAGATGGCGTGAGCCCATAGCTATATATCCGCCGCCGTACGCTTTACGCAGGATTATAGTAATTTTAGGTACACTTGCCTCGCTATATGCATAAAGTAATTTTGCACCATGTCTAATAACGCCTGAATGCTCTTGTTGTACACCTGGGAGATATCCTGGTAAATCAACAAGAGTAACGATAGGAATATTAAAAGCATCACAGTAACGAATAAATCGAGCCGCTTTATCAGAACAGTCAACATCTAATACTCCAGCGAGATAATATGGTTGATTAGCAACAAATCCGACTGTTTTACCGTCAATTCGTCCGTAACCAATAACCATATTCTGTGCGAACCGCTCCATTACTTCAACAAAGTCTGAATTATCTGTAATCGCTTTAATAACATCACGTACATCGTAAGGTTTTGTTGGGTCTATTGGGACTATGTTATTTATGTCAATTTTTGCTGTTGGGTTTTCTGTTTTATTTTTATCAGCAGCATTTTTATTATTATGAGGGATAATTGACAGTAGTTTACGAATTTGCATAAAACATTCTTGTTCGTCATGAGCAAAGAAGTGTGCATTTCCAGTAATTTCGCTATGCACTCTAGCTCCTCCAAGGTCTTCTTGCGATATTTCTTCACCAAGTACTGTTTTAATTACTTCGGGTCCTGTAATAAACATTTTCGACACTTTATCAACAACAAAGACATAGTCGGTAAGAGCTGGCGAATATACCGCACCACCTGCACAAGGTCCAAGTATAACAGATATTTGTGGTATTACACCACTTGCTTGGGTATTTCTATAAAAGATTTCTCCATATCCAGCAAGTGAGCTAACGCCTTCTTGAATTCTAGCTCCACCTGAGTCGTTAATTCCGATACAAGGGACACGCATTCTCATTGCGACATCTTGAATTTTAGTTATTTTTTTAGCGTGCATATACCCGAGAGATCCTCCGACAACCGTAAAATCTTGTGCAAAAACGCAAACGGGTTTATTGTGAATAGTACCAGTTCCAATAATAACACCGTCACCATTAAGCACCTTTTCCATCATTCCAAAATCTTTGGCTTCATGTTGTGCAAAAAGGTCATACTCATTAAATGAATTCGGGTCGAGCAACAAGCTAATTCTTTCTCTTGCAGTTAGCTTACCAGATTCTTTTTGTTTTTGTATAGCTTTTTCTCCGCCACCAAGCATAACTTCTTGGCGTTTTTTGTTTAAAGCTTCAACTTTTTCATTTTTATTCATAAAATTATAAATTGGTTAAAATTTTTATTTTGGAGCAGTAAAATATATTCCTGCTGCAATTATAGTATATAATAAATTAGGAATCCATACTGATAATGCTGCATTAAATGTTCCACTCAACGCAAACACTGTTGCAAATCTCATAAATAGTATATATGAAAAACTCAGTAATAGCCCTACGCCAATATTCATTCCTAATCCGCCTCTCACTTTTCGTACTGATAGTGCAAATCCGATTATAGTTAAAATAAATGTCGCAAAGGGAGCAGAAATACGCGAATATTTTTCGATTTCGCTACTAATAACCGCCGAAGTTCCTGACAATCGTTGTTCTGCAATATGTTCATTTAATTCTTTGCGATTCATTGCTTCTACCACATTTAGTTTACTTTCAAAATCTTCAGGCCTAACTCTAAAAGCAGAATCAGTCCTAAGACCAGAGACTAAACTTTCTTTATTATCATCAAATTGTCTGATATAGTATCCTTGTAATATCCATGTTTGGTTTATTGAATCCCAAATCATCATATCTGCATTCAATTTTGAAACAAGTTTCACACCATCAAACTTTTCAAGGGACATTCGATTCCCAATATTTCGATCACGATTATAGCTTTCGACATAAAAATAGACTCCTTGTTCTATCTGTCTGTGTATATTAAACTCCCCCATTTTAGAGCCGCCGCCTTTAAAATATGAATTTTGAAATTCTAGCCTTTTTTTATTGGCATCTGGGATTACATAATTACCTAGAAAAAGAGAAAAACCTGTAATAATTGCTGCCGCTATAAAATATGGCACTACAAGTCTTTTTAGGCTAATCCCACTACTAAACATTGCAATAAATTCTGTTTTAGCAGCCATTCGTGAAGTAAAGAAAATAACGGAAATAAATACAAATAACGCACTGAACAAGTTTGCAAAGTAAGGTATAAAATTCAAATAATAATCGAATATAATTGATTTCATTGGAGCTCCCTTGTCGAGGAAGTCGTCCATTTTTTCGGAAACATCAAAAATAACGGCTACACAAATAATAAGAAAAAGAGCCAAAAAATATGTTCCAAGGAATTTTTTTATGATATATATATCAATTTTTTTCAATTATAATCTATTATTTTATTTTTCTAGCATAGTGTTTTTCCAAGAATCAAAATTATTATTTTTGATATGTACCCTAGCGTTTTTCATTAGTCTAACATAAAAACCTAAATTATGAATGCTTGCAATTTGTGCTCCGAGCAACTCTCCAGAAATAATTAAATGCCTCAGATAGGCTTTTGAGTAGAATTTATCGACAAAAGTTTCGCCAGCAGGATCAATAGAAGAAAAATCGTCTTCCCATTTTTTATTTTTGATATTTATTGTACCCTCTTTAGTAAAAAGCATTCCATTGCGAGCATTTCGAGTTGGGATTACACAATCAAACATATCAACTCCTCGTGATATTCCTTCGAGTAGGTTTGCAGGAGTTCCTACTCCCATTAAGTATCGTGGCTTATCAATAGGTAAAACCTCGTTTACAACCTCAATCATATCGTACATCATTTGTGTTGGTTCGCCAACAGACAATCCTCCAATAGCATTTCCTTGTGCACCTATATCTGCAACAAATTTTGCAGCATCTGTGCGAAGATCTTTATGTACCGAGCCTTGGACTATTGGGAAAAATGTTTGTGAATGATCATAAAGCGATGTCGAATCGTTAAAATGTTTCCAACCTCTAATAAGCCATTTATTTGTAAGTTGAAGAGATTTTGCAGCATATTGTTTATCACATGGGTAAGGTGTGCACTCATCGAATGCCATCATAATATCCGAGCCGATTCTTCGCTGAATATCAACAACACTCTCGGGTGTAAAAGTATGTTTTGATCCATCAATATGACTTCTAAAAATAGCACCTTCGTCAGTAAGTTTTCGATTAGCAGCAAGAGAAAACACTTGAAAACCTCCGCTATCTGTTAGTATTGGACGATCCCAGCCATTAAATTTGTGTAATCCTCCAGCTTTATAAATAATATCTATACCAGGTCTTAAATATAAATGATATGTATTTCCAAGAATTATTTTTGCGTCAATTTCGTATTTTAGTTCAGTAATATGCACTCCTTTAACTGTACCAGCAGTACCTACTGGCATAAAAACTGGAGTTTCAATATTACCGTGATCTGTAGTAATAGTGCCACATCTGGCATTAGTTTTAGTGTCTTTATGCGATATTATAAATTTCATAATTTTGCTCGCAAAGATACAGAATATTTATAAATAACAAGAGAAATAAGAAAAGGGGAGTTATCTCCCCTTTATTTTATTTAGTAAACCACACTAACGATACCTGTGTATGGTTTTGTGCCGTTATAGAGGTCTATCACATATAAATATGTTCCTGTAG
>CAYNKH010000210.1:0-4721 GCA_964397745.1 uncultured Bacteroidales bacterium
GCAGCTGTATAAGCATCTCTATAATAATCATCAGCAATAATTAAACAATCGCTGTAAGTTGTCATAAACATAAACTCGATAAGAACTGCCGGGCATGGTGTATATTTTAGCACATAAAAATTAGCCTCTTTTGCCTTGCCATTATTTCTAAAATGTAAATCAGGCAAATATGACTTTAGCTCCGGCAATAAATAATTATCTGTAAAATTATCGCTCTCAGTATATCCGGTACTAGTAAAAACTTCTATTCCGGTTGCGCCTCCTGTTGATGTAGAGGTAAATCCTTTTTGACCTTCAAAATCTGTGTAATCTCCTTTTGCTGTAGGCTGTGCATTGTGATGTAATGAAATTAAAAATAATCGATTATCAATATTGTAAATAGCAGCAACTTTTTGCACTCGATCCAGAAGCGACATATCTGCAGTACAGTTAATATTGATTAAAATATTGTCGATATGGTTATATGTGAGCTTTTGACTTAGCTGTAAAGCTAAAAGCTTGTTTGAGTGCCCCTCATATATTTTAAGTCCATCAGACCAGGTTGGAGATTGCTTACCGGCTGTTGTATATTCTGCATCAAAAATAGGACCGTGGCCATACACAATGCCAACATACACTTTTGATTTGTCTATATTATTAGTGTGAACAAATGATTTATCATCATCACCACTAAATATAGTTCCTAAGGTAATTACAATAGCTGCCAGTGCAGCTCCAAAAATAGATTTATTTTGATTTTTCATTTATTTTTACTTTACGTTTAAAACATTTTTTTAAAATCCATTTGCCAAATTCATTGCCAAATAAGCCGATAACGCCAAATACAAACGCAAGAACAATTGCAAGCATTATTTCCTGACCGTTAGTGGTAAAATATGCCGTAGTTCCCGACCCGGCGCTTAAAAAGAAACTGGTAATTTTATCTCTCATATTCTTACCAGATTTGATTTTTCGGGATCAACGGTATTACCTGCCTTATCCCAGATTATAAAATGAACGTGAGGACCGAATGAATATCCAGTATTTCCAACCTCACCAATTTTTTGATTTTTTAAAACAATCTGATTTTTGCGTACAGTTGTTTTAGATAGGTGTCCGTAAAAACTGCTATTGTTGCGATGTTTGACTTTGACATAGTTGCCATTCAGATCATCATAACCAACAGCTTCAACTTTGCCGGGTAAAATGCTACGAACCTTAGTTCCTTGTGGAGCTGCTAAATCTACACCATTATGAAAATGAGTACTGCCGTTTAATGTGCGCATACCATAGCCAGAACTAACTTTAGCGCCTGGTACAGGTTTAACTTTCCACAATAAATAAACAACAATAACTGCAACAATTACAATCGTTACAGCTATTGTTACGTTTATGTAGCGAAAACCGGACATCCTTATTTTTTCTTTTTATAAGCTTTACCGGCTTCTTTCATGCAGGTAGTCCACTTCTTGTTAGGATGTGCTTTACGGATTTTTTTCGCATCACTGGTAATTTTCTTACCCATTGCGCTAAGCGCTTTTTTTGCCATGATATTGTTATTTAAAAGTTAGTATTTATCTGCGTACAGAACGATTTACACTCATAAGTGGCGGACGTTAAGCCGGTTGTATTGCCGGTTGTATTACCAGTTGAGGTTTAACAACAAAAGGAGTAGTTTGACTTATTGTTGGAGTTCCAGAAAGTTCAAGATTCACGGCTGACACAGTTGGATTTGACGAACTAGTTGATGAAGCAGTATTATTTGCTTCATTTTCATTAGTTTGTTTTTGTTTATTTTTATTGTAAAAATAGAACACAACCGCTGCGATTGCCACAAGAATAATGATGTTTTTTGTTTTCATATTGTTTAAATTAAACTGTTAATTTTTGTTTCCACTCTCTCTCTATACCGTATATTTGCATGTATGCAATAACATCGAGATTTAAACCTAAGCTTAAATTAGCAACATTGCCGGACATAACTTGATTGTATATTGATGCACCACTAGACAATAGTAATTGGATAAATTGACCTTGTACAGGAACCTTAATTTCATAATCAATTATAGTAATTGCATTTGCTGCAATTGTCACCTTATTTTTTGTTGGTTCAGATGCGCCTATAACAACACCTTTATTATAAATGCGAATTGTTGGCTTAGTTACGGTTATTTCAAAATCCTTGGGATTATCAAGTTTTGCCTGACATTTAAGAATTAAATTTCCATCCCGAAGAGCGTTTGGCTTGCCTGTAAATCCAACACCAAGAGCATCGTACCATTTAAGTAATTGCATTGCTTTGTACGATATATAACCTACAACCAAGGTTATGAGTATAATTATTATCCTTCTCATTTTACTTTAAATTTTCGTAAATGGTTAATAATGCAGAAAGTAGCACTACAACAGCTACAATTAGTTTAAATGTTTTCATGATATTTTTTCTTTTGTCAAGTTTGCGTAAATTGTAATTATCGATTATAGTAATTAAAGAACTTGCGTAATTTGTTGCAGTAGCATATCCAGCATCTTGCAAAGCTTTTGCTTGAGCTTCGGGCGTTTTTGCTTTTAAAACAGGCTTGTACCTATCGAGTTTAGTTAAAAAATAGGAATGATCTCGAATACTATCAGTAATTGATTTGTATTTACGAAACTTTGCATTTATAACTGTACTCGAGCCGTTAAAAACTTCCCTGGTTGCCGCTTCAACATAATCACCTTTCCAATATGGAGTATAATCTCCGGATGCTTTAATTCCAAAAAGGTTTTTTGCCTCACCAATTAGCGAAGCTCCAAAACCAGTTTCAAGACAAGCTTGTGCCATTTTTACAGATGGTAACAACGAAGTGCCATAAGTAGAAATGATTATCTCATCTTGATATTTTTTTATGAAAGCTGCCGGATCCATCGAAATTATCGGTTAAAAAATGATGAAACTATGTTAATGATATTCGTAGCATTGCCAGAAGTTGAATTGCTAGCCGGTGGATTAGCTCCATAAGCTGCCAATAGTTCGCCATAAGTGTTAAACTTATTCTTTTTCAAATGCTTAATTACGGCATTTTCCGTAAAACCGCCCCAAACACCATCAGGTCCATTTGTGCCAACAAAAGCCCCATATTCATTAACGAGTTTAACTTGCATGTCGTAAACTTCTTTACGCTTGCTTACACCTTTTTTAATTGGATAACCTTGTTCTGGGATTGACGCGGTTAAATTGTTAGCAGCGCCGGAACTAGAGCTATTATTCTGATTTTCGTTTGATTGTTCTTCATTATCTGAATTTCTGTTTACTAACAAAATGATAACAAGAACAATTACTGCAACTAAGATACCTATTATAATTAAAGTCTTTTTTTTCATAACAATGCTAATTTTAAAATTTCAGGATTTTCTTTTATCACCTTACCGGCACTAATAATCACAGTTAAGTATGCGACAATAGCCAACACACCAAGTATCAATATTACGTTGCTAATTTTCATATTAAAATACTACTCCAATCCTTGATAAAATATTACTTACCTCTTCTTGTTCACTAGAGTCAAGATCATCTACAAGCCACTCAACTAAATTCCCAGACCAGCTGGACCACATTGATGTAGTTTCTCGAACGCCAAAAACGTTAACGAGCTTGTACCAATCATCTTTGGTTTTGAGAGATTTTAAAATTTGATAAATTGGTTCTTCTCGTGTCCCAGCTCCACTCATTGCATCCAACAATCTAGCTGCCATATTTTCATATTCCAAGTCGGTATATGATAAATTTGAGTTGGAGTACTCTTGTCTAGCTTCACGAGTATATGAATCCTTTTTTGACAACATCTCCAAAACAGCCTTTACGATTAAGACTACAACGACAAGCACAAGCAATATCATTGCAATTTTAAAATATGGACTTTTTAATATTTGCTTAAAATCTCCCATTACTTAACATTTAAAGAGGCTCTTAATTCGTTAATTGTGAAATTCTTAGTTGATTTTATCCACCATTCTGTTGGCGCATCAATTAAACCGTAGTTTGTTTTAATATCCCACAACACATCATCGAGCAATTTAATTTCAATAGATGGTCTGTTATAAGGATCAAACTCGTTTTTGCGAGTATTGAAAATCTTTCCATCTTTCCATATATATGGATTTGAATTTTGCATGTACCAATCGTAAACACCTACAATTTTTTTACGAGTTTCAAAAGGAACACGATCAGCAAGTTCTTGAACTCTAGGAGTTACTTTTAGTTTTTTTTCTTCGGTTTGTTGTTTTTGCCAAACGTACCACATGATAATTCCGGCAACTAATATAGTTGCAATAATTAAAATTGTTTTTTTACTTTTTTTCATATCTCAACATTTTTTATTAGACATATTTAACTAGCACGAAAGCTACGACAGCAAAAACAACAGTAATTGTTATCATCTTAATTGTTTCGAGCTTTTTTTCCTCAAATTCTTTTTGCATCATCGACAACTTATAAGTCATATCTGCTTCTAAATCATCCTGATTTGCATTTTCATCAAACACACGATCATTATAATCCTGTTCAGCAGCTAAAGCAGCAGCTTTGCGCGGATGCCAGAATTCATACCAGGTAATCGCATTTATGTCGTTACCCAAAGGACGAACTGATGTATTAGCTTTTTTTTGCATTACTTTTTCTTTTTAATTATCACGAAAACAATTGCAATTACAACCACTAAAGCAACAACACCAATCATTAGCTTTTGATCAGCCTGTGTTTG
>CAYNKH010000211.1:0-4674 GCA_964397745.1 uncultured Bacteroidales bacterium
TCAAAAATTGATAAGCTTTTAAACCTTTGCTCCATAATAATAATATTTAATTCCGGTAAAATAGCATAATATATTGTATTTACAAAGTGCCTAATACAATTTATCTCTTTAACTGATATGGCACGAAATAAGAATCCTAAAGAACCGAAAGATGTTGTAAAAAATTGGATGCGTTCAAGGACAACGATAGAATTTCTCGGAATTTGGGAACAATTAAATAATCCTGATTTTAAAGGGGTCGAATTCGACTCCTTATTGTTTGAGGCTGGAAGTAATTCATTTACCCTTTCTCCTCCAAAATGGATCGATTTAACTGATGCAAAAGGAATTATATCCAAAAGAGGAAAGAATGGAGGGACATTTGCCCACCAAGATATTGCACTTGAATTTGCATCTTGGATTAGTGCAGAATTCAAAATATATCTACTAAAAGAGTTCAAGCGATTAAAACAAGAAGAGTTTGATACAAAACAACTTGAATGGAATTTAACAAGAACATTAGCAAAAGTAAATTACCATATACATACTGCCGCAATCAAGGAAAATTTGATTCCTAAAAATATCGATAGAAGTTCTTTCGTTTATGCTGATGAAGCTGATTTGTTGAATATTGCTTTGTTTGGGAAAACGGCCAATACCTGGAGAGACGAGAGTCCTGACAAAAAAGGGAATATTCGAGATTATGCAACAATGGAACAATTGGTAGTTTTGTCTAATATAGAAAGCATGAATGCTGAATTAATAAAAGCAGGAATTGAACCTTCTGAAAGAATGGGAAGATTAAATAAAATGGCAATATCTCAAATGAAAGTATTGATTGAAAATACATCAATAAAGAAATTGAAATAAAAAACGATAAAACTGAACTAAAGTATGTAGCCCCTATTGCGTTGATAGATCGTTCTAATATGTGATTTCAAGAAATGCTGGATTATGAAAAGAGACTTTCTTCTGAAATAATAGCGATTGATTTTGCCAAAGGTTTTTCAACATGTCGAAAGCCTTGTCTTTGACGTTTTCTTACTTGTGATGCGATGCGTTGAGCCCACCGAAGTTTGTCGAAATGAACTCGTCCTCAATTCCCGTTTGAACTAAACCGCCATCTGTGATTTGTGTTTTTAAATTTCCATGTTTTTTACGAAGGATTTAAACACTTGTTTATCACAACACGTTCATAAATAAGTTTAATATTTTACTCTAAATTATTTTGTTCTTTAATTTACACTTTGTACATTTACAAAATATATAAATGAGCATTATTGGTGAAAATATGTGTTGTAATTTCTTACATATAGGGAAGTATAAGAAAATTTTGGATGGGGTTAGTGTACATATATTGCCGTTACTGGCAAGTGTAGAAGCAATCGCAGGAAATCAGACAATTTGCTACATCAAGACGAAAAGAGTAAATAGATTAGAAAAAATGAATTGCTCACACATAAAACAGCACATTTCCAAACTGCAAGCCCCTTCTCACAGCCAAAGTTTGTAAAAGAGTTGTTTCTTTACCACCACTCCAACACTAATTTTTTACTTTTGTGCTGGTAGTAATAACTATAAACGAAAGAAATAGTTTAGAATATGTCAGAAACTAATCGAATTGAATACAAGCAAGAACTCAATACAAATGTTGATATTGAAAAAGAGGTTATTGCTTTTCTCAATTACTCAGAGGGTGGTCTAATTTATATCGGAATTGACAAACTCGGAAAAGTGCTTGGAGTTTCAAATGTTGATAGCGATATGCTTAAAATAAAAGACCGAATAAAAAAACAACATTTCTCCTTCCGCAATGGGACTGTTCGATGTAGTTACCGAAGACAAAGAGGATAAAGAGCTAATTAAAATAATTGTTGCAGGTGGTAGTGAAAAGCCCTATTTCAAGAAGAAATTCGGAATGACGCAGAAAGGTTGTTTTATACGAACAGGAACAGCCGCAGAGCCGATGCCACAGGCAATGATTGAAAAACTGTTTGCAACACGTACCCGAAACTCATTGGGCAAAATAAGGTCGAACCGTCAAGATTTAACCTTCGAACAGCTCAGAATCTACTATGAAGAAAAAGGGTTTTCACTTACAAAACATCTTGCGAAAAACCTTGAACTATTAACAGAAGACAATAAACTTAACTATGTGGCGTATCTACTTGCAGATGAAAACGGCACGTCTATAAAAGTCGCAAAATATTCTGGTACAGATAGGGTTGATTTAATTGAAAATAACGAATATGGCTATTGCTCACTAGTAAAGGCAACTAAAAGCGTGATAGATAAATTGGAATTGGAAAACAAAACCATATCACAAATCACTTCTAAAGAGCGTATAGACAAGAGACTTTGGAATGCCGTTGCTTTGCGTGAAGCGATAATTAATGCTATTATTCATAACGATTACACTCGAGAAATTCCTCCGAAATTTGAATTTTTTTCTGATAGACTGGAAATAACAAGCTATGGAGGACTATTCGACGTAATGACAAGAGAAGACTTTTTCGAGGGTTTATCATTACCACGCAATAAGGAACTTATGCGTATATATAAAGACTTAGGAATGGTTGAGCAATTAGGTTCGGGTGTGCCTCGAATATTACAAGCATACGACAAAGATTGTTTCAAGTTCTCAGACAACTATTTGCGTATGGTTTTCCCAGCATCCGAGAAACTCACCATGCAAGTAACCACGCAAGTAACCACGCAAGTAACCACGCAAGTTGAAGAGTTGATTAAAATCTTTACAGGAGAACATTCGAGACAGGATTTACAAAATAAATTAAAATTAGCAAACAGAGAGAATTTCAGACAGAACTACGTCCAATTAGCTTTAAATGAGGAATTAATAGAGTTAACTATACCAGAAAAGCCTAACAGCAGTAAACAAAAATACAGATTAACAGAAAGAGGAGTTTTAATGAAAGAAAAATTGATAAAAGCCGATGCTTCGTAGTTAAGCACATTGGCTGGTCGCACAAAAAGCTAACGCACGACAGAATCAAACGCCGTAGCAATTTGATTGGAAATTCAAGATAAACAAAAAAACACCAGCCATCCCTTATCAATTATCACCCCAAATCTTTTTTTCCAAGTCATATTTATTGTTAATCTTATTTTTTTACTCCAAACGATTTTGTTCTTTAATTTACACTTTGTACATTTACAAAATATATAAATGAGCATTATTGGTGAAAATATGTGTTGTAATTTCTTACATATAGGGAAGTATAAGAAAATTTTGGACGGGGTTAGGGTACAGATATTGCCGTTACTGGCAATTAAAAAAGAAAACTACAGTAAAGCGACTGACTTAATCAGAATAAAAAAATAGACTGACAAAAAGTATTTGAACAAAGATTGAATATAACGGGATAAAAATTTGACCTGAACAAGCCCAAAAACAAAGTAAGGCATAAATTAAAATTAATTGAATAATAAAAATAAGAAAATTACTTTACGCAATTAGCATGGCATTACTAATGACATCTTGTGTACCACCTTCATTTTACCAAGTTTATAATGTAAAACCAAATCAAGAAACAATTAAGAAAACTGACAATCTGTGTTTTGAAGATGAAAATTGTAAAATATCCTATAATTTATGGGCAAATAGTGGTAATGTTGGATTTGATATTTATAATAAAACTGATGAAAATATTTATGTGAATTTAAATGAGAGCAATTTCATCCTAAATGGGTTTACAAGCATATTCTCGAACTAACAGAATTGTTAATGAGCAAAAATCTCAAGGCAATATTGTTGTTTTTAGAAATCTTAAAAAGGCTACAGACGATGCAATAACACTGTTTAGCAATAAAGAAGCTATAGAAGAAATAATTATTGAACCCTATGAGGATTATGTAAAAAAATTCAATGATTCGTTTATAGAATTGCTGAAAATTACACCAACTGTAAATAGTGTAAATAACTTGCAAACAGAAGAAGATGAATTAGCATTTATAAAAGCATTTAGAAATTTAATGCGTATAAAAAACACTCTTGTTACATTCTCCGATTTTAATTGGGATGATTTAGAAATGCTTGAGCAATTATTTGAAGATTATAAGAGTAAATATTTAGATTTATATTATAAAATTAAAACCGAGCATGACAAGGAAAAAGTGTCTATTCTTGAAGATGTTGATTTTGAAATGGAGTTTATTCATAGAGATGAAATAAATGTTGCATATATCATTCAATTGCTAATAGAATTAAAACAAGAAGAAAATGAAGATACTTCTGCAATAGAAAAAGAAGTTTTTAATTTACTAAATACCGACACAAGACTTAGAAGTAAGCGAGAATTTATAGAAGAATTTATTAAATCCAACTTACCCAATATCGAAAATGCCAAGCAAATTAAAGAAGAGTTTAATAAGTTCTGGACAGCAAAACAAGAACAAGCATTTATTAAACTTACGGAAGAAGAAAATCTTGTTCCAGAGGCAACTACAAAACTTATAGATAATTTTTTATATGCCGAAAGAGAACCATTATCAGATGATGTTTTGGCCTCATTAGCAGGCGAGCAACCAACATTATTATTAAGAAAAAAGACTGGCAACAGAATTTTAAAAAAGATATTAAACTTTGTAGATACATTTATTGATGGGTTGAATATGTGAGGATTTTTAACAAGTATCTCAGAATAAAGCAAATAATTGGATGGTATATATAAATTA
>CAYNKH010000212.1:0-4667 GCA_964397745.1 uncultured Bacteroidales bacterium
AAATTAAAAAATCAATATACTTTTACATTAAATATTCCTTTAATATCATTATTGTCGATTATATTTTACACAACTAAAACATAAAAATTTAACATGAAAAGCTTATTTTTAATCTCATTTATCACAGTTTGCTTGTTCGCTAATGCACAAGTATCTGGTTGTACAGACCCTCTTGCAACAAATTATAACACAGAAGCAACAATAAATGATGGCTCTTGTACTTATGGCACTTCTACGGTTTCAGCAGCAGTTTCACACGAACTTCCAGAAATTATGGAGGAGACCTCTGGCTTGATTTATTGGAATAATAAGATTTGGACACACAACGATGATACTGATATTAACTTGTATTCGTTTAATTTCGACAATGTTGAAGATTACAACACCCATGAATTAACTGGAACTCAAAATATAGATCAGGAAGAGATTTCGCAAGATAGCAATTATATATATCTTGGAGATTTTGGGAATAATGTATCGGGTAACCGTACAAATTTACAAATATTAAGAATAGAAAAACAAAGTTTGCTTGATGGCTCTCCTTTAATTGACACTATTAGTTTTGTTTACTCCAATCAAACAGATTTTACTGCTACAGATGCCAACGATACAGATTTCGATTGTGAATCTTTTATTGTTTCAACCGACAGTATATATCTTTTCACAAAACAATGGGTAAGTAAAAAAACAGCAGTTTATTCACTATCAAAGTACCCAGGAGAACATATAGCACATTATAAAAATGAATTTAATGTGGCAGGATTGATTACTGGAGCTGTTTTTAACCGAGCAAAACGCTATGTGGTTTTATGTGGTTACTCAAGTTTAGTTCAACCATTTTTCTATTTACTGTATGATTTTAATGGAAATGACTTTTTTAGTGGCAATAAGCGAAAAGTTTCTTTTTCAAACTCCCTCCACCAAGTTGAGGGCATTACAACAAAAGATGGACTTACCTTTTATGCTAGTAACGAAAAGCTTATTAAAATCATTACAATCACACCAAAAATCCATGAAATTGATCTCAGTTCATACTTATCCGACTATCTTAACTCAATAATTCCTGACGAAAACGCTCCTATAATTAGTTCTACGCATAATGATGTTGATTTATATGCAGACCATAATTGTGAAATCATCGTACCCGATTACAGACTATATGTTACAGCAAGTGATGATAATACTACCGCAAATAATCTCATTATTACACAACACCCATATCCTGGAACCTATATGTCGAGCGAAAACAATCAAATTAGTTTAAGAGCGTATGACGAATACGACAACTTCGATGAAGTGCTTTTTAATGTAAATATTTTAGATACAATTAGCCCAATAATTACAGTTGAAAATACTAATATATATATTGGCGCATCAGAAGATTGCAGTGCTGTTATCCCTGATTTGACAGAGAGTATAGACATATCTGATAATTGCACTACTAATGAAAATCTTATCCTAACACAAGTTCCTGCACAAGGAACTCAATGCAACGGAAGTGAAAATGAGGTTATATTAACATGTACTGACGAATCTGAAAATGTAACACAAATTACACTAAATATAAGTGTTATAGATACAACGCCTCCAACAATAAACTGCCCTACTATAGAACCAATAATATTAGAAAACGATGAATTATACTACACCGTTAATGGAACAGAGTTTGACCTTGATAACTATTCGGATAATTGCTCAATCTCCAGTATAACAAATGATTACAATTCCTCTGCAAGTTTATCAGATGTCGAATTTAGCCTTGGAACAACAACAGTTGTGTGGACTGCTACTGACGAATCAGGAAACACAAATACTTGCACTTATAATATCACAATAAGTTCTACAGACATTAATACAGAAGTAATTTCAGGATTAAGTATTTATCCAAATCCCACAAAAGGCAATATCACTATTAAAGATGAAAAATTGATTATAAACAAACTTATACTAACGGATATTAACGGAAAGTCAATTCCAATACTAGCAAAAAAAGAAAATATAAATTACAGTTTTAATATTGCAGCTCTCTCAACGGGAATATATTTTATAAATATTGAAACCAAAGATAAAAGAAATCTAAAACACAAAATTATTAAGCAATAAAAAAAAATAAAAATGAAATACTATTCCACAACAAGAATTAGACAAAATATATACTTTTTATCATTAGTAGTTCTTATAAGTCTAAACATCAATAATTACGCATCGGCACAAAATCGCGAATTAAACATTCCTGAGGTGCAATATACCGAGTTAGAGGATTATTACAGCACTGGAGCCGAAATAGCTTGTACTGCGAGAGTATATTCTAACGGCTTAATTGATCAACTTTGTTCAATTTACTATGAAATTTATAAAGATGATTTTGACACGCCTATAACGAGTGTTGGAACTTATGGCAGTATCTCATACACTGTAAGAAGCCAAGGATCTAGTCATATTACAGAAGATATTACAAATGGTAGTGGTTATTTAAGCGTAAAACCATTATTTACTACATATTCAGCATTTACATTAGGAATTTTCGACAACTATTGTGTAAGTAGAAATAGACCAGTTGCATTATCAATGACATTTAATGAGCCTGGAGTATATAAGTTTAATGCGGAGATACAATCTTGCACAAACTCTGGGTCAAACTTATGGACAGACTTTGATGTGGCTGCTAGTGCTCCCGAGGCTTGTGTCCCTGGAAATCACAAAGACTACGCTGCTAGTTCATGTAGTAATCCCACAGCTTTGTTTTCTAAAGCAATATTTTTGACAATATGCAATGACAACTTCATTGAGTTTTTATCTGGTAAGGCAGAATATTGCCCCAGCGAAGAAATAAATTTAGTTTACAATATTGGCGAATATGATGATTCGGTTGACATGGCTCTACTACCCCCTTGGATAAGTCCTGTAATAGACCAAAATACAACAACTCTGACATTAACTGGAAATGCACCTGCTTATAATTCGGAAAATCCAACAATAAATTTTGATGTAAGAATCTTATCAACTTTAAATCCTGCAGGCTGCTCTGGTGATACAGTCAATCAGTCTATTACAATTACAAATGCGCAAACCCCTACAATATCAGGAGACAATACTATATGCGAAGCCGGAACAGTAATATTAACTTCAGATATTGCTGCGACATGGTCTTCGTCGGATACAGGAATTGCCACAATTGAACAAACAGAACCAGATACAGAAGTTACAATTACAGCACAAAACTCAGGCACAACAACAATTACTTGTCAAATAACTGATAATGAATGTGATGTTAACAGTAACGATTTTATTTTTACTGTAAATAAAAACTATGAAATTACTTTAATTGAATCTATTTGTAGTGGCGAAGTTTATCCATTTGGCATAGATATTTTAGATACAGCGGGAGACTACAACCTTAACCTCACTTCGCAATATGGGTGCGACAGCATTGTAAACCTCAATTTACAAGTAAATGAATTATCAAATACAGAATTTTATATTGAGGATGAAACTTATACTTGGAATGAGATAGAATACAACGAAAGCGGTGATTATACTCAGACGTTTTCTGACCTAAACGCTTGTGATAGTATTGTAACTTTGCATCTTACAATTGTTACTGATATCGCTAGTTCTTCAATCACCAAACAAAATATAAGCGTATATCCAAACCCGGTAAGTGATAATCTCTACATAGACATTATAAGAAAAAACAATGCAGCATGTTCAATTATCCTAACAGATATTACAGGAAAAGTGCTTATCAAAAAAGACCATGCTTCAGAAAACAATGTTTTAGATCTTTCGCAAATTGCAGGGGGAACCTATTTTATTAGCATTACAAGTGATAATAAGATAATCTTTACAAGCATGATAAACAAAGAATAGCATAAGGTTTGTCTAATAATAAAGTATGCTGAATTGATAAATCCATTTTGGTAATAGTGCAATACTAATGGTTAGGTAAAGTAAGCCTACAAAGTGAATTTTATCAAAACAAACAAGTCAAAATGCTATACTGTACAACACCATTGTCTGCTAAACTAAGCATATAAATAATTAACTCCAACCTTGCGTACTTTGATAAATCCAGTGTAACGCAACACATACGCAGCAAAGCTAAATTTAAGCGAACTAATTAAATTTATGATGAACTTGCGAATTGAAAAACAATAAATTATGTGTTATAGTTATCTTACACCCTCCAAACAATAAAAACAAAATATTATTTAAAATTACTCGTTTGTTGTCGCTTAATAATAGTATATTTGTAAAAAAATTACCTCATGAAAAGAATTTGTCCAGTATGTAAATCAGAATTCGAAGGAAGGGTAGATAAAAAGTTTTGTTGCGACCAGTGCCGCAACACATACAACAACCGTCTTCATCAAGACACAAACAATTTTTCAAGACAAATTAATAGAATATTAAAAAACAATCGTCGCATACTCCACGATTTTTACGAAAATAACAATCGTAAAATAAGCAAAGAAAAAATGCTTGCCACAGGGTTTAATTTCGATTATCTTACAAATATCTATAAAACCAAAACAGGTAAAACTTATTACTTTTGCTACGACCTTGGATATATCAGTAATGATGATATTTTTTACAATATAGTTGAACGCAAAGAATATGTTGAATAATGATAAAATCTTTAATAATTAATTACATAATATCACAAT
>CAYNKH010000213.1:0-4653 GCA_964397745.1 uncultured Bacteroidales bacterium
AATGCAAATTTTATTAATTTAAAACTGTTGCGCATGAATAATACGGGTTAACATTATTGTTTGAAGGCGATTCGGGTATATCTACAAATCTAACATGGGACACACAAACATCTGGTAATTGTGAATATAGCGATCCTTTAGGAAATATACTTACTTCGTTTTTCACAAACGGATCTGTAAATATTACAAATGTTTATCCTACATATTATGAATTAGATACCGCTACTATTTGTGAGGGAGAAACCTTTGTTTTTGGAACTCAGAATCTCACTACAGCAGGAGATTATACTGAATTATTTCAATCCCAGTATGGATGCGACTCAACTGTAACACTAACACTTTTTGTTAATCTACTACCTACTGTTAACTGTCCGGCAGACACTTCTGTTTGTTTAAATTCTGTACCGATTATACTTTCAAGTGCAAGCCCAATTGGTGGCATTTATAGTGGAACTGGCGTAAGTTCCGACATATTTGACCCTGTACTTTCTGGAACTGGAGTTCATGATGTTGCTTATACCTACATAGATACTAACAGTTGTGAAAACTCCTGTTTATTTCATATAAATGTGTTTCCAACTTATGAATTTATTACAGATACTGAAATCTGTAACGGAGATACAATTAACTGGCAAGGCAACGATTATTTTATTGCAGGAACTTATCATGATAGTTTAATGACTTCCGTTGGTTGTGATAGTATTTATATTCTTAATTTGATTGTAAACCCAAGTTATGAATTTATTACTGATACTGAAATCTGTAACGGAGATACAGTCAACTGGCGAGGAAACGATTATTTTATTGCAGGAACTTATTATGATAGTTTAATGACTTCTGTAGGATGTGATAGCATTTACATTCTTAATTTGATTGTAAACCCAAGTTATGAATTTATTACAGATACTGAAATCTGTAACGGAGATACAATCAATTGGCGAGGCAACGATTATTTTATTGCAGGAACTTATTATGATAGTTTAATGACTTCTGTAGGATGTGATAGCATTTACATTCTTAATCTAACAATAAACAATCTTCCTCTTGTCTCAATTAGTGGATTGGACAATTTCTATTGTGAATACGCCAATCCTGTTTCAATGATTGGAACACCTACAGGAGGAACATTCAATGGACAAGGTGTGAGTGGAGATGTTTTTGATCCTGCAGCGGCAGGACTTGGTGTCTGGCCAATAACCTATCTATATACAGATCAATATACTTGTACTGGCTCTGACACAATATATGTTGAAATAGATGAATGTGTCGGAATTAAAGAGCATTGTAATGATAATATTACAATTTATCCAAATCCTACAACAGGTATTTTTAATATTGTTTTTTCCAAAAAAGGAAAATTCATCATTGAGATTTATAATATTACTGGACAACTGATATATCAGCAGTCATTTCTTAATATAAATGTAACACAAATTGATTTGTCTAATTCTCCTCCTGGTGTATATTCCATAAAAATTTTAAACAAAGAATATACAATCAGCAAGAAAATCATATTAAGCAAATAATTTATTGCGTTCATAACTCTTGACCTATCTCTATAATTTAGGCAGTTACTTCTATTTATTCGTAAAATATAATTATCGTATTTTTGTTTTAAAATTGCGAATTGGAAATAACGACAGTAACGATTACGAAAAATCAGGAGTTCTGAACTCAAAAATTATATCGAACTCTGGTTAACATCCTCTAACCAAATGCTCAATAAGAATTTTCGTACCAATTGCGATCAGGAACACGCCCCCAACTATTTCTATTGGTGTTTTTTTTAAGTTTTGTCTAACAAATTTGCCCCCATACAAACCGATATAAGAGAACACAAAAGTAACTATCATAATAATCAAAGATGTTATCCAAATATTCAATCCTACAAAAGACAAACTAAAGCCAACAATCGCTGCATCAATACTTGTAGCCACACCCAAGCCAGCAATCACAAAAACATTATTCAGATTTATTTTCGCTGTATTTTCTGAAACTCTGTGTTTTATCCCATCATATAGCATTTTACCTCCTATGATTAATAACAAAGCAAAAGCTATCCAATGATCATAAGCCTGAAAATGTTTAGCAAGTTCTGCTCCAGCAGCCCAACCAGCAATTGTAAAAGTTGACTGGATAAATCCTAAAATAAAAGCAAATCTAATAAAAGTAAGTTTCTTTTGTTTTGTACATTTTGGTGCGGCAGCTATAGACACAGCAAGACTATCCATTGAAAGACCAATGGCAATAATTAATACTGTTAATAAATCTTCCATTTTTAAACTTATAAAATTCCATACAAAATTGACAATAATTTCCCAAAAAATAAAATTCGACCAAAACAAGTTCTATAAAAAGGATTACACCCCTACTATCTGTATATAATTATTTCTGAACATTCTCGACTTTTTATCAATGTATATATTTTAAAACCTATAAACCGACCATAAACATCAATAATAGACTATATATAAATTACTATACAACAATGATTATTCATAAATTTTAAATAACTTTGCTATAAATAAGCAAAAATGTTGTTTGTTAAGCATAAAAACATGGTCATCATTGTAATTAAGAATTTAATATAAAACATCATTATTGAAGTAGAGTACATCTCTGCAATATATTAGAGAGTAAAAAAACATAAAAAAACAGATTTATGAAAATTCAAAGATTCGTTTTATCCTGTCTGGTAATAGTATTATTTCAGACATCAGTCTCAGCCCAACTACTGTATAATAATGGGGTAAGTATAACTGCAAAAGGAGGAGTAACAGTTTACGTTGGGGGGTCTGTTCAAAATGAGATTGGTCAGATTGATATTGATTATACTTCTTCCGCAAGTGAAATGATAATCAATGGCCATTTTGTCAATAACGCAACCGCTGGTGGCAATGGCAATTATCGTGTAATGGAAAACTGGATAAATAATAACACTTTTAACGCTGGTACAGGTACAGTTTTTCTTGAAGGAGATGTCCAACAACTAAGTGGAAGTGCTTCAACCTATTTTTACAATCTCACATTAAGTGGGACTGGTGCAAAAACACAAACTATCAACCAATATTGCACTGGAATTTTAAATTTGAATAACATTGAACTTAAAACTCAAACTTTTGGCTTTTTCGTTCAAAACCCCAATGTTACGGCAATAAGTTTCGGAACAGGTTTTGTCTCAAGTTTAAATGGAGGCTTTTTGTCACGACAAACTAACGTATCTAATATGTATTCGTTTCCTGTTGGATCAAGTGTAGGGACACCACGTTATCGTCCTGTTGAAATTACTCCTACTGTAGCAACAGCAAACACATATACTGTGAGAATGGCAAATGTTGATGCCACTAGCGAAGGATTTGATATTACTCAATTATCTACTGGAGTTTGTGAAATTAATCCATTATTTTATCATCAAATAAATCGTACGAATGGCACATCTCCAATTAATTTGAATATTTATTACGATAATTCAGCCGATGGCAACTGGGAAGGAATTGCAAACTGGAATCTTGCACCTGATTTATGGGACATTATTGCTGGCAGTAATACAACAGTTGGAGCTCCATTATATTATGCTAGTGCAACAAACTGGAATAGTTTTTCTCAATTACCTTATGCTTTATATTCTCCTTCGCCTACTGCCACTATTTCAACAACAACACCTTCTATCTGCGAAGGAGAGAATATATTACTCCAAGAAACAGGAGGCGATGCAACTTCATGGAATTGGCAAGGACCAAACTCCTGGAGTTCAATAGCTCAAAATCCCACAATAAATAGTGCTACACCATTAGCAAGTGGAACTTATTATGTAACTGTAACCAATTCTTATGGTTGTACAGCTAATAACTCAACAGTAATAACCGTTGATGCAGCTGTTACTGCTACAATTACTCCTGTTGGTCCATTTTGTGAAACCGATGCAGCCGTTAGCTTAAATGCAGTTAGCTCAGGTGGCACTTGGTCTGGAGTGGGAGTTGTTGGAAATACCTTTGATCCAAATATTGCTGGTGCAGGCGACCATATAATACAATATGATATTACAAATGGTGCTTGTTCAGATTCCGATACAGAAACGATCCATGTTGATGCAATTGTTGATGCTACAATTACTCCAATTGGACCATTTTGTGAATCAGAAGCCGCCGTGGCTCTTACTACTATTAGTGGTGGTGGCACTTGGTCTGGAACTGGTGTTGTTGGTTCTACTTTTGACCCAGGTTCTGCGAGTATTGGTTCAAACAACGTACAATATAATATTACAAATGGTGCTTGTTCAGATTCTGACAATATTGATGTTATTGTAAATGCAAACCCGACTACACCTATTACAAGCATCGATTGTACAGGTGGCGAAGATCAAGGAATTATCACAGTTACATCTCCTACTGGAGGAAATTATGAATACGATATTAGCAGCGGATATCAAGCTTCTCCTACATTTGGTCCATTAACAAATGGTAATTACACAATTACTGTACAAGATATAACCACAGGTTGCACAAATGTCAGTGCAAGTATTAATCTTGATTGTGGGTGTGCTAACCCAACATCACTAAGCCTCTCGGCTACAACTGGAAGCACCTGCGGTACAGATCCTGAAACTATCGCAGGTAATACTTTTGGAGGAAGTGCAACACAAGTTGACCTTAC
>CAYNKH010000214.1:0-4611 GCA_964397745.1 uncultured Bacteroidales bacterium
TAGGGAGTAAGATTAAATTTCTAAGAACACTAAAAAGACTCATATTAGAAAGTAGCTTTTTAATGATTATTGCAGTTTTGATGCCAGGATATATTACCGCACAAGAAGAAATAACAGTTGAAGACCTCTATCAAAAAGGAACTTTTCGCCAAAATGGAGTTTATGGACTTGTCTCAATGAAAGACGGTCTGCACTACACAAATCTTAATATGGCTCGCAATGCAATAATTAAGTATAATTACGAAACAGGCGAAAAAATCGAATCTTTATTTACTGCCGCAGATTTTAATAATGACCTTTTTAATTGGATTTTAGATTACCAATTTAGCACAGATGAATCAAAGATTTTAATTAGCGTTCAATATGAACCAATATATCGACATTCGTTTAAAGCAGAGTTTTTTATTTATGATCTAGATGCAAAAACATTGACACAATTATCCGAAAATGGAAAGCAGCAACTTGCATCTTTTTCGCCAGACGGAAATAAAATTGCTTTTGTGCGTGAAAATAATATTTATGTCAAAGATATTAGCCTCGAAAATTCTACCGAAAAGCAACTTACTTTAGATGGAGAATGGAACAAAATTATTAACGGTGCTCCCGACTGGGTTTATGAAGAAGAATTTAGTTATAACAAGGCTTATGACTGGTCGGCAGATAGTAAGAAAATAGCTTTTCTAAAAACTGATGAATCGAATGTTAAGATGTTTACTATGACAACTTATGGAGAGCTTTATCCTGAGCATTACGAATATAAATATCCAAAAGCAGGTGAAGAAAACTCAAAAGTAAGCCTTCATATTGTTGATGTAAATTCGGGTAATACAATTGAAGCTAATATGGGTGATTTAGATGATAAATATATTCCACGTCTAAAATTCACTAACGATGCAGAGCTTCTTGCTGCCGTAAAGATGAATCGTTTGCAAAACAAATACGAATTATATTTTATAAATACAGAAAATGGAAATTCTAATGTTGTTTTGACCTTAACAGACGAAAAATATATTGAGATAAACGATGATCTTACATTTTTAAAAGATAATAAACATTTTGTTTTATCACATGAAGATAGTGGTTACAGACATTTGTATCTATACGATATGAGCGGCAAAGAAGCAAACATGATTACTTCGGGCAATTGGGAAATGACATCTTTTTATGGTATTGATGAAGCAAATAAATTGGCATATTTTCAGGCAGCAAAAACTTCGCCTTTAGAACGTGAAATTTATTCAATATCGCTTGACGGAAGCAATCTACAACTTCTAAGCGAACGAAAAGGGACAAATGACGCAAGTTTTAGCAATAGTTTCAAATATTTCATTAATGATTTTAGTGATGCTGCTACTCCCCCATTTATCACATTAAACGACAATACTGGCAAAGAAATTCGGGAGCTTGAAACAAATAAATCTTTAGTTAAAAAAATAAACGAAACTTATGAATTTAGCAAAAAAGAATTTTTTACATTTACTACTGAAGGCGGTGTTGAACTCAACGGCTGGATGCTAAAACCTGCCAAATTCAAAAAAGGAAAAAAGCATCCAGTATTTATGACTGTATATGGAGGTCCAGGTTCGCAAACTGTTACAAATTCATGGGATAGAGATATGGCATGGTGGCAATTGCTTGCACAACAAGGATATATTATTGTGTCGGTTGATAATCGTGGTACTGGTGCAAGAGGTAAAGAATTTAGACAAATTACTTATGAGCAACTTGGCAAATATGAAATAATTGATCAAATTGAGGCTGCAAAATATTTGGGCAACTTAAAATATGTTGACGCTGAACGAATTGGGATTTTTGGCTGGAGTTATGGAGGATATATGTCGTCATTATGTCTTACAATCGGTGCAAAGTGGTTTAAATTAGGAATTGCAGTTGCGCCTGTAAGTAACTGGAGATATTATGATACAGTTTATACAGAAAGGTATAATGGACTTCCACAAGATAACGAATCGGGTTATGATGATAATTCGCCCATAAATCATGCAAAAAAGATGAAGGGTAAATTCCTTATAGTGCATGGAACATCAGATGATAATGTGCATTTCCAAAATTCAGTAGATTTTATTACCAAGTTAGTTGATGCAAATGTAGAATTTGAAACAATGTATTATCCAAATAAAGATCATGGGATATATGGTGGAAATACCCGAAATCATCTATACCAAAAAATGACTAATTTTATCTTAAATAATTTGTAGATTTTAAGTCAGCTTAAAAGATAATTTTGATTAATTACATATCATGGCACAATTTTTATAATATATTTGCATAAACACAATTAAATTATCGAAAATGAAAAAAACACTGCTAATTTTAACAATAATCGCTGGAATAATTGCATTCTCAAGTAACAAATCGCATGCACAAGCCACAGCTGATGAACTTATGGAAGGATTCTTTACTATTTTTGATGAAGACGTTAATCTAGCTATTGATTATCTTTTTACGACAAACCCTCTTATAGATAGCAAACAAGAAGGGATTAAAGCAATCAAGGAAAGATTAGAACTCTCTCGAAAACTTTTAGGTAACTACTACGGTTGGGAGATTGTTAGCATTTATCACGCAGGAGATTCTTATGCAAAATACATTTATAGCCTAAAATACGAAAGGCAACCAGTAAAATTTGAAATTGTGATGTATAAGCCCAACAGTGTCTGGAAAGTACAAAATGTAAATTTCCAAGATGATCTTGAAACGGAGTTTAGATTACGTAATAATTAAACTTGTTTACTTGAACTGTTGCACAAAAAAGAACTCTATCTCATCATTTATTTTAGCAACATAAAATACAGCAAATTCACTAAATTCAGGGTTTAAAATATTTTTTCTATGTTGCCTATTTGGCACACCATTATCTATTAACAAATCGCAAACCGCAAAAACTGCAGATTCATTGCCATATTGTATGTTTTCTCCACAATTGCAATCGGAATGAATGAATTTTTTAGTAGTTTTTACATAATTTCCATGTTTTTTACATGATTTATATAAATCTGGACTAAAAACAAGAGGTGCTACTGGTTTCATGGTTCTTAATTCGTTTATAAGTTCGTTGGCAGCCTCACGTTCCTCTAAATCTGAATCCCACAACTCAAGAAAATCAGCAATTACAGGAATATATGCTTTGGGATTAGTTCGCACTCTATTAATTTCATCAAAAACCACCTGCTCCACATCATTTAACTGTGCAAATGACATCAAATTAGAGCATAATAATAACAATATCAGTAAATTTCTCATTTATTTTTAGATTAATAACGTCTTTATTAGATAAAAAATTATGTCAGAATCTTAGATAGGTTTTCGCGATAAATATCCTCCGTTACGCTATCAAAACAAACAAATATTACTTTAGACGGCAGATTATTATTTGCAAGAAATTCGATTACAGTATTTATTGCAATAAGACCAGCCTGCGATTTTGGGTATCCATAAACACCAGTACTAATAGAGGGGAAAGCAATAGTTTCTATACTATTTTCTAATGCTAATATCAAAGAATTTTTATAACAATTTGCAAGTAAATTTGCCTCATTACTATTTCCTCCTTTCCATATTGGGCCAACAGTATGAATAACATGCTTTGCAGGTAGATTATATCCTTTTGTAATTTTTGCTTCGCCAGTATCGCAACCATTTAAAGTTCTGCATTCTTCAAATAATTCTTCTCCTGCGGCACGGTGAATAGCACCATCAACTCCCCCACCTCCCAAAAGAGTTTTATTTGCAGCGTTAACAATTGCATCAATTTTCAGTTTTGTAATATCTCCGCTATAAATCTCCAATTTGTTTTTCATAATACAGATTTTCCTCAAATTTATAAATAATTATCCTGTTTTGCAAGTTTACAGATGGAAGTTGCAGGGCAAACGCATACTTATTTAAACACAAATATTTAGAAGTATTGTATATGTCCCTTCGATGGCCTCACTTCGACCTCATTAAAATATTATGTAGATTGTAAAAATATAAGCAAGACTCGGATTGCAAATTCGAGCGAACAGTGGGGATTACAAATTAAAAAACTGCAAAACCATTTAAATTATACCGAAAGATAACAGATTTCTCCATGCCAGTTCAGTTCACGGTTCATAGTGCATCTGTTCACGGTTCTGTGAGCTCCTGCTTAAAAATTTTGAATTTATCTCAAAAAATACGATAATCGGCAAGCAATATTCCGTAATCGGAGTGAATTTTCTGCGAACAAGAAAATTGCATCACAAATTTATCCGTTACTTAACGGTTAATAAACGACTAAGGTTCTGTATCAATTGCTGCGGAACAACTTTGCAAATCGAAAAAAACACATTGTTTCAAAATGTGGTAATCTGTAATCGGTAATCTGTAATCGGAGTGAATTTTCTGCGAACAAGAAAATTGCATCACAAATTTATCCGTTACTTAACGGTTAATAAACGACTAATGTTCTGTATTCCTTGCAGTGGAGCAACTTTGCAAATCGAAAAAAAGCACATTATTTCAAAATGTGGTAATCGGTATTCTGTAGTCGGAGAATTTGCTACTAAATAAGCCACTAAATCACAGGATAACAAAATTTATCCGTTACTTAACGGTTAATAAACGACTAAG
>CAYNKH010000215.1:0-2427 GCA_964397745.1 uncultured Bacteroidales bacterium
ATGAGTATTAATATTAGTGCTGATATTATGATTTCAGAACTTTGTCCAATTGATCGGTTAACCCAACGGGCAGGTCGATTATGCCGTTTCGACAAAGCTAAAATTGGACAATTATATGTTTTAGTTCCTCAAAAAAATGATTTGCTTTACCCTGCACCTTATGGAGAATATGATCGTAAAGTCAAAGCATGGATTCCATGCGAAGCTTTTGCAAAAACTGCCGAAATTCTTGAAACCGTATTTTATAGTGCAGAAAAACTTGTAAATCTTCTCAACCAAGTTTATTCAATTCAAAATTCATTTTCACCCAAAGCCATAAATAATGCCAAAAGTTTGAAAGAACATTTTTCATGGAATTGGCTAATTAATCCTATGCAAGACTCTGCAACTGATGATACTGACACCAATTTTTGGAGAAGCCGAAATATAGCCCCACAGGATACCGTTTTTGTAAAAGAACCAGAATCTAAATTCTTTTATAATTATTTTTATTTTCAAAATTGGAAACTTCAGCATTCATTGGAATTGCCAATCTATTTGATTGAGAAAGGTAAAAAACTACACATGATTGATATGCTAACAATTCATATAAGAGATGGAGTAGAAACAATATCTGTCATTCGTGAAGGATTTTATAATAAGACAAAAGGAGTTGCATTTATTGAGGAAAATCAATTATTATAGATTTTTTTTATTTATTTGCTTCCAAATAATGACAGTGTCAGCATAAATTTAAACAACTATTAATTAATAAATTGAATTTACAATGAAACCAGGTAAAATGATATTAAAGTATCCATTAAATTTGATATGGACGAATTAGATTTGCTTCAGGATAACGCCTGGAATATGTCCGAATCTTTTGGTTTAGATGATAGAATTTGTTGTATGACCGGCAAAAGGGCAATCGGTTTATACTCTTGGGATTTGGAGTGTTTGTATGACGCAATTTCTCCATTAAAAAGCAAGGAAGATGAAGATCAAGAACTTGTAAACAGATTATGCGACAAACTTAAAGCAGCAATGGATTATATTGATGAGCAAAGAAGTAATCGGTAAACTAAAAAACAGACCACACATGGATTTCAAAGAATTTTACACAAATATTTCAGAAACTGAGAAACTCAGGTATCTTAAAAAACTGCTTGCGTCGGACTTGGATCTGCAAAAAGATTTTAAGAATAAAGTAACAATTAATCCTTTGGAGGATGCGGTTTCCAAGCCTGAAAAAGATGTGAGTTTTGCAGATATGGTCGTCAATTACACTCAGAAATTTGAAGAAGATTTTTCTGTTGCTGACTTTTCCGATGTTGATTGGGATGATATTAGTTCTCCTAGTGGTTATTATGTTGAAGAATGGGAACTTGTTGAGAATTATTTTTCGGATCAGGTTGCTGAATTGTTTGTGCCTGTAAAAGATGTATTTATCGAACTTCTTATTAATGCTAAATATTGCGAAATTTTAGCTGCTCTCTGTGCTTTGTATGATGTTTGTCAAAATCTCGAAATTGACGACAGCGACTATTGTACAATTGATTGCGTCAAAGACAGCTTTAGTAATGGTTGCGTTGATCTTGTAAAGTTTATTGCAGATAAAACCGAAAGTATTCTAGGGCCAAATAAAAATATTGATGATGCACTTTTTCAGTTTTTCATGCATTTTTTTAGCGAACACGAAAACAATCATTATTTTGAGAAAGAAATTGAAGAACTGATTTATGTTTTGATTATTAAATCTGATAATAGTGTGGTATTTTATGATGTGTTTGCGAAAAATAATTTTACAATTTTTCCAAAAATTAGCTCTTATTTGATTGACAAGAATTCGAGCGTGGAAAACTGGCTAGATTTTGCTTTTAAATCATACAAAAAAGACAATTTAATTGCTGAAAAATTGCTTATTCATCTACATAAAACCGACACTAAAAAGTTTATTTATGTTGCTTTGTCACTAATTAACAATCCTTTGGGTTACAAAGAAGAAGACTTATACAGATACGAAATTGATGATATCTATTATGCTGAATATGGCTGGAATGAGTTTTTATATCCTCTGTTAAATTATAAGGAACACGAATTATTGTTTATAATCGTTAATCTAAATATAGCAAACAGAAACGATAAAATTGAACATTATCTTAAAGTTAGAGAATATTTAGACGAAGCTCAGAAAAAGAAATTTATTGATGTGGTACATCAAAGCTCATTTAAAATCAGAATTTATATTGCCGAAAATAAGCCTGATCAAGCAAAAGATATTATCAGACAAAACGATTCGTTATCCAATCTAATAAGTTTAATAGAGCCGTTCAGTAAATTGGAACCCGAATTTTGCTTTAATTTTATAATTGCATTTATCGATAATAAAATTAAGACTGAAAGAGGACGTCGTGTTTATTCTGAAATTGCAGAAATTTTGGTTTTTGC
>CAYNKH010000215.1:2527-4607 GCA_964397745.1 uncultured Bacteroidales bacterium
TATGGCTTTTTGCAAACGGAATAAATATGGAGCATACCAGCGATTTGGTTTACGAAGGAAAGTTATTGCATGAAAGTTCATATCCGCAACGATCTGAAAAATACACAGAAGTAGAAATTGATGGGATAAAAATTGATTATTTTGATGCTAAAAACAAAATTATTCATGAGCTTAAAAAATCCGATAAGGTCAAAACTGCTCATGAATGGCAGCTAAAGTATTATATTTATATCCTCGAAAAAGCTGGGATAGAAGGCGTAACAGGACTTTTAGAATATCCAAAACTGCGAAAAACCAGTGAAATTCTTTTTAGTAATCGCGACAGAGAAGAAATTGAGAATTTTTTAATAGATATAAAATCAGTAATTACTAGCGAGCATTGTCCAGAAAGAGAATTATTGAGCATTTGTAGAAAATGCAGTTATTACGATTTTTGTTATTCAGGGGAGGAAACAGAATGAAAAAGACATATTATTTATTTAATCCTGGTATTTTGGAGCGTAAGGATAATACCCTTAAGTTTACACCAGTTACAGAAGATGAAAATGGCCGTGAGCAGTTAGGACAACCACGATATTTGCCTGTGGAGTCGGTTGGGAATTTGTATGTTTTTGGATCCTTAAGAACTAATAGTTCGGTGTATAATTTTCTTGGGAAAAATGATATTGCTGTTCATTTTTTTGATTATTACGAGAATTATACTGGCTCGTTCATGCCGAAAGACTTTTTATTGTCAGGAAAAATGGTTGTAAGTCAGGTTAATTCATATACCGATAAGGAAAAGCGTCGGAAAATAGCACAGTTGATAATAGACGGTGCCAGTTATAATATGCTCAAAAATCTTAAATATTACAATAATCGCGGAAAAGAAATTGAACCTATAATTGCAAGAGTAGAATCATTGCGGAATTTAATTTACCCGTCCAAAAATATAAATGAACTAATGGGAGTGGAAGGAAATATCAGGCTGCATTACTACGAAGCGTTTAATTCGATAATTAACGATTTCGACATGAACGGACGAAGCAAAAATCCGCCACAAAACGAGGTAAACGCATTAATCTCATTTGGAAACATGATGTGTTATTCGCAATGTCTGCGAGCAATACATCAAACTCAGTTAAACCCGACAATTTCGTATTTGCATGAGCCTGGCGAAAGGCGATTTTCATTATCTTTGGATATTTCGGAGATATTTAAACCTATTTTAGTTGATAGAGTGATATTTAAAGTTTTGAATAAAAAAGAGCTGCAAGAGAAAGATTTTGATGTAAAACTAAATAAGGTGCTATTAAAAGAAGGCGGCAAGAAAATCTTTGTATCTTCATTTGAAGAACGCTTAAAAGAAACAATTAAACATCGTACACTTAATAAACATGTAAGTTACAAACATCTAATTAAGTTAGAATGTTATAAATTGCAGAAGCATTTATTGGGAATTGAAGAGTATAAACCTTTTAAAATGTGGTGGTAATGTATGTAATATTAGTTTATGATTGTGGCGAAAAGCGTGTTGGAAAGATGTTAAAATTATGCCGTCGCTATTTAAATTGGATTCAAAATTCGGTTTTTGAAGGAGAGATAAGTGAAGTTAAATTAAAAGAGTTAATTTTACAAGCAAAATTAATAATGGACGAAGACAATGACAGTGTAATTATTTTTCAAAGCCGTCAAAAAAGATGGTTAGAAAAGCAGGTGGTAGGCAAGGAAAGAAGTAAATTAGATAATTTTTTATAAATTTGAAAGTTGTCGATGTAAACAAAGCAGCATTACTTTTATAAAAAAACCACAAATAAGAGTCCTCAAGGCTCATTGACGTACTGATACACAATAAGATACAGCATCTTGTCGAACCTCAGGGGTTTTTCTATTATTGGCATCAGACGACAATTGAAAAAAAAATCAAGAAAACAATTGTTGCAAAATCATAATTATAGCCTTATATTTGTGTAAAATTTTGAGGCTTTTAATCGTACCATATTGGAATTGAAACCTCATTTACAGGCTTCATTATCTTGTACCCTTTAGACTTTTAATCGTACCATATTGGAATTGAAACGAGAGAGAGAGTGGCAAAAAA
>CAYNKH010000216.1:0-4606 GCA_964397745.1 uncultured Bacteroidales bacterium
TTATTAAATATTTTTACCATCAATAAATCTACAAAACAATTTCCCATAAGTGTCTTTATGGATTTTCTCTTAGTATTTGATTGATTACATGCTGGTCCTCTTCTTTAGAGTTCTCTACAACTCCCTACAACAAATCGACAAACCTACTTTTTCTTAATTTTCAACTTCTGTCCTATTCTTAAAGACGAGGGGTTTGATATTCCGTTATTTTTCATAATATCATCAGAGCTAATTCCTGGATATTTTAATGCAATTGCATAAGGATTGTCCCCAGACTTAACTGTATAATATTCCCAATCTGGATCGAGTTTTTCTTCTTTGGTTGCGGTAGTTGTATTATCCACGCCTGCAAGTCTTTGTTTTTCGTCAAGTGTAAGATTATTTACATTGCTATAAGTAGTATAAAGTGGCTCTTTGACATAAACTTTCAAATTCTGACCTACATTCAAATTGTATGAGCTCAGTCCGTTCCAAGCCATTATTTCCATAGATTTTACTCCATACCAAGAAGCAATAAGACTAATCGCATCTCCTGATTTAACAGTATATTGTATTTCAACCGTACCTTCGGGCTGCTCTGCTGGAAAACTAGGCTCAATATACTCCTCATAAATATCTGCATTTCGGTATCTGTATTTTGCCATCAAACTGTCGTTCCATTCTCGAGTATAAAACTCATCAGGTAAACGGTTTGAGAACAAATATCTTGAAACATAGTATGGAGCATCATGAAATCTCTCAATAACCAAGCCTGCATGGCTAGCCGAGTGAATTACGTAAAAAGAATCTTCGGTTTTCTCAACAACCATCATAACATGCCCGATAGTATTATTGTAAGCAGCACGTGTTTTAATATAAACAAGATCTCCAGGTTGTAAACTATCAATTGGAATAACTTCTCCCATTAAGCTTGTTGCACTCGGCACACGTGGCAAAGGCAGATTAAAATGTCTGTGAATATGAAAAATAAATCCACTACAATCAAAACCTGAGGGAGTAATTCCACCATATTTATATTTTAATCCTACAAATGTTTTTCCATAATCAATAATCGAGTCAATTAATCGAGTACGAATTTCTGCAACAGAATCTAACGAAGCATATTTAATATTACGTAAAGAATCTATTTGATTTTTAAGGCTAATAGAGTCATTATATGCCTGTAAAGTAATTGAATCCATCACCTGAGGAATAACTATTGTATCAGAAGTCGCAATCTCAATTTGAGATGTAGCAACTGTATCTTGCTGTGCTAACATTAGATTAGCAAAAAAAACTAAGCTCAAAAATGACAATATTTGAAATGTTTTCTTCAAACTATTAGTTTTATTGTTTCAAATTGCAAAGATAAGAATATTTGTAAACATTTATTTTTTTATTAAATCAGTTTTCTTGAGCCTTGTAGCAAACAAATATCTTAATTTCCAGTAATCGTACTCACTAAACGAATTTACAATAACTCCTTTACTTGTTGTTGCATGTATCATTTTAAAATCGTTATCAAAATCACTAATAACAAGCGCCACGTGCCCAATTTTAGAGGAACTCATATCACTGCCTTTAAAGTAAACTATATCTCCCTTACGTATATTTTTCTTATCAATTTTATAACTCATCGCAGCCATATCAACCGGCATTCTTGGGAGATTTACACCAAATTTTTTATACACATGTTGCACAAATCCACTACAATCAAATCCTGCCGGTGTAGTTCCACCCCATTTATAGGGTGTTCCAAGCAAAGAGTTAGCATATTCAATTACCGAATTAATTAGTGCTTGTTCATTATCAAAAGTAAGATCTGCGAGAGCTTGGTCTGATTCAATAATTATAGCATCTTCAGTCGTCTTATCAAGCGAATAAATGACCTCAGTACTGATATAAGCTCTTTTAGTACAAGCAGTAAATAAAATTATAATAAGCAGAGGAATTGTGAGTTTTTTCATCAAAATAAAATTTTATTCAAAACTAAACAATTACATCTGTTCATTTTCATAATAATTTATGAACTTTTAACAACATGCTGTTAAAAATTTGAAATCACAAAAATTCTCTTAATTTTGTACCTAATATGATTTTACAAATAATGAAGTTATTAGAGTTTATAGGTTTCAGGATATTAGTTGCAATATTTTCGATTATTCCTTTTTGGGGTCTGTACATATATTCTGATTGTCTGTATTTTTTACTTTATTATGTTTTTGGTTACCGCAAAAATGTTGTAATTGCAAATTTAAAAATGAGTTTTCCCGATAAAACAGACTATGAAATTAAGAATATCTGCAAAAAATTCTATAAACATTTGTCAGACATAAGCTTAGAGTCGATAAAAGGCATGAGTATTCGTGAAAAGACTTTAAAAAAACGTTATATAATTAAAAATCAAGAACTTGCAAACAATTATTTCGCTAAGAACAAATCAGTTTTATGTTTAACGAGCCATTACGGCAATTGGGAGTATGGTATATTAGGCACTAACAACTCAATAAATCATCAAGCCATAGCATTATATCTACCTTTAACAAATAAATACAGTGAACGCTACGGACTAAAAAGGCGAAAACGTTTTGGTATGAAAATGGTGGCGGTGCAAGAAACCAAAAGTATTTTCGATCCTCCACCTACCTCACCAGTTGCAGTGATTATGGCTGCTGATCAAAGTCCATCAAATATTGAGCGAGCAATATGGGTAAACTTTTTAGGAATCGAAACAGCTTGTTTACATGGTCCAGAGGCTTATGCTAAAAAAACGAGAATGCCAGTAGTATATTTAAAAATCACAAAGATTAAACGAGGATATTACAGCCTTGAGTTTGAAGAATTAATAAATAATCCAGAAAAATGCAAACCAAATGAGATTACAAACGTATATTTTAAACGATTAGAACAAGATATAAAAGAGCAACCAGAATATTGGTTGTGGTCACATAGAAGATGGAAACACAAAATAAAAAAATAAATGAATGAATAAAATGACAAAAATAAAGACCTTTGTTTTTAATGATTTTAGAACAAATTGTTACATATTATATGATGCTTCATACGAGGCGGTTATAATTGACGGAGCAGCAAATTCGCACTCGGAGTTTAAACAAATTGATGAGTTCCTCAATAAAAACCATTTAATACCCAAGTATATTATAAATACTCATGGACATATTGACCATGTATGTGGGAACTATTATTTGGAATCTCACTTTCGCATTCCAATTTTAATGCATAAAGCAGATGATTTTTTTATTGAAAACGCTTTACAACTCGCAAAACAATTTGGTTATGCTTTAGAACAGCCTCCTAAAGCAGACAAATATGTTGAAGACAACGAAATAATAAGATTTGGAGATACTGAATTAAAAGTAATATGTATTCCAGGCCACACACCTGGCAGTATAGCATTATATAATGCCGAAGATAATTTTGTTATAACTGGCGATGCTTTATTTCTCGAGAGTATTGGAAGAACTGATTTACCTTTTGGAAACTATGATCATCTAATAAACAGTATCACTAAAAGACTATTTACTTTACCCGACCAAACTGCTGTTCTCCCAGGTCATGGACCAGATACAACTATAGGAGATGAAAAGAAATACAATCCGTTTTTTAAATAGGTTCTCGGGTTAAAACTGTTTCGGGCTAAAAAAGTTTCGGGTTTACTCCCTGCGGTCGTGAGCTCACCTGCGGCTCGGTTCGGGTTTTGTACAATTTCACGAATTAATAGACTACTTACTAACGACTTTTTAGTTTTTTTTCTGATAACCATAAACGAAATAGGTATAATCTCCATCTTTTATTTGATTAAACGTTGGAGAATCGACTGTTCCAGCAAAATTTAATGCAGTTTTGTGTAAAATTTTAGGGGTGAGTTTTTTTACAAGAGCCTCGCGACGTGGAGTATCATGAATCAGAGCTTCTATTACATTTTCATTTATCATCTGTTCATCAATTAACTCAAAATCAAACTTCTCAATAATTTTATGATATTCGTCCATTTCATGGGGATATCTAAAGTCAGTAATCATAAAATATCCACCTGGACGCAATATACGATATACTTCAGCAATAAACTTCTCCATTTGTGGGTAACGATGAGATGACTCTACATTAAAAATAATATCACGACTTTCATTTTCAAGATTTAATTCTTGTGCATTACCAGATTCAAATCTTAATCGAGATGACGTATAGTATAAGTTCGCAAATTTGGCTGCTCGTTTGTCAAGGTCGATGCCTAATGCAGATTTTGGTTTAAATATTTTATTTATGTATGACAAACCGCCACCACGTCCACAACCTACCTCCAAAATATCTTTATCAGCAATATCTATATTTTTAGTTAGTCTATGATACAACTGCACAGAGTAACGATTAGGTTCATCTTCTTCATCTAATTCTATGATTTCATTTTTATCATGATAACCATAGTTCATAAAAATTACTTCTGCGTTTTTGTCTGCTTTATTAACGTACCAGTACCATCCTCTAAATAACAAATCTCTAAAAGCCATATAATTTAAATTAAGTTGCCAAAGATAGATTAAGTTTCAAAGAAAATTTAAAAATGTTGAAAAACTTATAATAAATTTTAAAAAAAATATTAATTTTG
>CAYNKH010000217.1:0-4598 GCA_964397745.1 uncultured Bacteroidales bacterium
AATTTTTATTAGTTTTGTGCTGTATCTCTCTGATTACTTTGTTATTACAATATTAAATATGTAAAATAAACTTACTAATTAAATTCTAAAATATAATTTGATAAAGATTTGTATTTCTTTTCCTATTTTTGTAATGCACAATATTGCAAATTTATGAAAGCGAAAAAGTTTCTGATATATTTATATTATCTGTTATTCTGGCTGTTTTTCTTTGAGATTGCACGAGTTTATTTTCTTTTATTCAATCTTAAAGAAGCTGATGGGGCAGGTTTTTGGAATATTTGCGCAAGTTTTATTCATGGCTTTAGGCTTGATTTATCAATGGTTTCTTATATTGGTTTTTTTGCAATTCCACTATTTGTTTTTGCTGCATTTTTCAAATCACATAAGGTATTAAAAATTTCTCTTGATATTTTCACAGGGCTTTTAATTGCTATTTTTTCGTTAATAATTATTGGAGATGCCGAAGTCTATAAATATTGGGGATTTCGACTTGATGACACGCCATTGCAATATATGAATACCCCTGGTATAATTAACTCATCTACAAGTAATTGGCGTTTTGTATTGCTTGTGTTTTTGTACCTTGATCTTGCTCTTGGTATGTTTTGGATATATTATTTGTTTATTGGAAAAAAAATAAAAAAGTTAAAACCCGAAAAATTTTGGGCTGCATTTTATCTATTAATTGCTGGATTACTTATAATACCAATAAGAGGTGGAGTAGGGATAGCACCAATTAATACAGGCTCAGCCTACTTTTCTGATAATATGTTTCTAAATCATGCAGGGATAAATGTTGTTTGGAATTCTGGTGCCAGTTTATTTGCTGATGATATTGATTTTAAATCTTATGAATATTTTGACGAAGAAGAACTTAACGAAAAGTTCAAATTATCGCATCAATCACCTGATTCAGCAATAAATGTAATAGACGTAAAACCTAAAAAAATAATTTTCGTAATCCTTGAGAGTTTTGCCGAAAAACCAATTAGCCTAAAAGATCCTAAAAATAGTGTTACAAAAAAACTGCTTGAACATAGTGAAGCCGGAATACTATTTACAGATTGTTATTCAAATGGCGATAGAAGTGAAAAAGGAATTGTTTCAATTTTTAGTTCTTTACCAGCTTTACCAGGTTATTCAGTAATGAAAGACCCAAGAAGATCTCGAAAATTACCTTCTTTAATTACTAAATTGGTTGAAAATGGGTATAAATCTTCATTTTATTATGGCGGTGATATAAACTTCTCGAACATGAACTCATATCTCAAACATGCTGGTTTCCAGAACATTATATCTTCCAATAATCTTGAAATGGATTGCTATGAAACCAAATGGGGCTATCATGACGAATGTATGTTTAATTTATTCTTCAACGATATTCGTGCTACTGATGATACTTCTGTTTTTGTGTTATTTACGCTTAGCTCTCATGAGCCTTATGATGTTCCTGTTGTTGGTCCTTACGGTAATAAAACTGAACTACAAAGATCTCAAAATGCATATTATTATACTGATTCCTGTCTTAATGTTTTTTTAACTGATTTAGAAAACTCACCAGATTGGGATAATTCGCTTGTAATATTGGTATCTGACCATGGTTCAAGATACGGCGGAGTAGAAGTGTGGGATAAACAAAAATTCCATATTTACATGCTTTGGACAGGAGGAGCAATTTCGTGCGAGCCTTTTGTATATGACAAAACTGTTGATCAATCAGATATAAGTGCAAGTCTTTTGTCGCAACTTGGAATAAACCATGATGAGTTTATTTTTAGTGAAGATGTTTTTAGCAAATACGTACCAAATGCATTTTTTGCGTTTAATCATGGTTTTGGTTTTATCAAATATCCAAGATGGGTTGTATATGATATAAATACAAAAAATATTGTGTATAGAGGGTGGGATTCCGAAAAACTTGACGATTTTTCAAAAGCTTATGCCCAAAAACTTGCTGAATATTATAAGGAATTGGGAGAGTAAAACGGTTCTTCGGTTCTTATTAATACCCAAATATGGTTAATCACTTTTTTTAATTTTAAGATTGTTGCAATACACCGAGTACAGAGACTTAGTCGTTTATTAAGCGTTAATAAACCGACTAAAGTATGGTTCTTTATGTCTTATTTAGCTTTAGATATGCTGATAGCGACTGCAGAATACCAATTACTGCTTTTTTATTTCAGGATAAGAGGAGGCAAGATAAATAGCTTTATTTTACTTTCTTTTGTTACCCATTCCGTGGTGGTGTACTTTTTATTAGTCAAATGATTTTTATATTCGCATTTTTACTAACATTGTTTTTGCAGAAATCATCTTTTAGCAACAAACTTTAAATTAAAAAATTACCTCAACCGGCTGATTGATCTAACCAAAGCTTCATCTTTACCAATTGATCTTATTGCCAAATAAGTAAAAATTGCCGCTATTGCTGGTAAAATTATTGATATATGAGTTGTCCATGCTTCGCCAACAAGTTTATTTGCCTGTAATAAAAAGTAAAACATTAAACCAATACTGCCAACTTGTATAATTAAATTAAAGACGTTAAGACGAATTTGCAACATTCGTTTTTTGAATAACAATATACTTACAAAAGTAGTTAGAACACTTAGGAATACCATAATTGTTAATGGTAATAGAGAAAAGTTTTGAATTTCGCCATTATCCTGATAATCAAAGCCTTTTATACTAATACTAATGGTTTCTGATGTTTTTGTTGCAATTTCGCCAAAAGGGAATAATAATAATAATCCCATGCATAGCAAGGCTATTAACAAGTATAAAGTTTGGATTCGTTGTATCATAATTATATGTTTTTTGCAAAAATACTATAAATTTTCTAAAATCAATATTACATCTTTTTTCGTAATGCAATTATAATTACCTTTGCTCGTTATAAAATAATTAATTTCTTTTTTTTTATTATGATTGAATATAAAGATAATGTTGCGGCGATAGATGCTTTGAGGAGCAAACATAATGAACTTCTTACGGAAATAAATAAAAAAATATATGGTCAAGATCAGGTTATAACCGAAGTGTTGATTGCAATTTTTAGTAGAGGGCATTGTTTATTAGTTGGAGTACCAGGTTTAGCTAAAACACTTTTGGTAAATACCATTGCCGAGGTTTTAGGGCTTAAAAACAAAAGAATTCAATTTACACCCGATTTAATGCCATCTGATATTATTGGTACCGAAATTTTAGGCGAAGACAGACAATTTAAGTTTGTGAAAGGGCCAATTTTTGCGAATTTTATATTGGCAGATGAAATAAATCGTACACCTCCAAAAACTCAAGCAGCTCTTTTAGAAGCAATGCAAGAAAGATCTGTTACTGCTGCTGGTACAGAATATAAACTCGATGAACCGTTCTTTGTAATGGCTACTCAAAACCCTATTGAACAGGAGGGGACATATCCTTTGCCCGAGGCACAATTAGATCGATTTATGTTTAATATTATGGTTGGATATCCAACATTTGAAGATGAAATAACTGTAGTAAAAAACACCACTATCGACAAAGACTTTGAACTTAAACAAGTTTTAACTGCCGAAGAAATAATGTTCTTTCAAAAATTAATACGAAAAGTCCCTATTAATGATAATGTTTTAGAGTATGCTGTGAAATTAGCCACTATGACGCGACCAGATTCTGAATTCGCTCCCGAAATAGCAAAAAAATATTTACATTGGGGAGCAGGACCACGTGCTTCGCAATATTTAGTTATAGGTGCAAAAACTCATGCTGTGCTTACAGGAAAATATTCGCCTGATATTGAGGATGTTAAAGCTGTAGCAAAAATTATCTTAAGGCATCGTATTATAAAAAATTATAAAGCAGAAGCAGACGGCATAAGTATTGAACAGATAATTGACGAACTGTTAAAATAGATAATGTCAAAAACAATTAAAATAATTAGTGCTTTGATTCTGGGAATAACCCTTTGTATCAATGTTTATTCACAAAATGAAGACAACGATATAGATAAAGATAAAAAACCAGCAAAAGTTGAGATAATTCACGCAAACAGTTTAGAATATGACGAAAGCACTGGAGTAAGAGCAAAAAAATTATTAGGTAAAGTCGTATTTAAGCACGAAGAAGCTTTTATGTTTTGCGATTCGGCATATTTTTACGACAACACAAATACAATAGAAGCATATAGTAATGTGCGGATTAGACAGGGAGACACTATTTTATTTGTTGGTAAATACCTCGAGTATGACGGGAACACTAAAATCGCTAAAATGAGAGATTCTGTGATTCTGAAACACCGAGAATCATTACTACTTACCGACTCCCTTGATTATGATAGAAATCTTGATATTGCGTACTATTTTAACGGAGGCAAAATTTTTCATGATAATAATAAGTTATACTCACGAAGAGGCTATTATTTCTTAAAGAAAAAAGATTATTACGCCGTTGATACTGTTGTTTTAGTTAATCCCCAATATGACATCTATTCTGATACTTTGAGATATAATACAGACTCGGCAATTTCCTACTTTTATGGTCCTACTGATATTGTGGCAGATTCAAATTTTATTTATTGCGAAAACGGATATTACAATACACGAACTGATGTT
>CAYNKH010000218.1:0-4578 GCA_964397745.1 uncultured Bacteroidales bacterium
TAAAATGCGAAATAATAATGCTCTATCCATGATATTGTTGGTTTTATGGTATTTTGTCATATTTTAAATTTATAGTAAAGCTGCTTTAAAATATACAAATCTTCTTGTTGGTAATTCTTCGAGTCTTTTCTTTGAACTCAGTAAAACTCGGTTTGACAAAGTATTAAACTGTACTTAATTCAAAAATCTAATTACCTCTTATCAGTTTATTATTCAATATATTTAGATTACAACACTTACTTAAGTGTCAGATATATTAGAAAAAAGACTTATTTACCAACAATTTTTAGTAGAGATTATTAATCTAGCTTTAGAACGGCCAAAAATGCCGATTGAGGTACTTCAACATTTCCTACTTGGCGCATTCTCTTCTTGCCTTTTTTCTGTTTTTCTAGTAGTTTGCGTTTACGAGTAATGTCTCCACCATAACATTTTGCGGTAACATCTTTTCGTACGGCTTTTACTGTTTCACGGGCAATGATTTTACTGCCAATAGCAGCTTGAATTGCAACGTCAAATTGCTGGCGAGGAATAAGATCTTTAAGTTTTTCACACATACGTCGTCCAAAACTTTGTGCATTGTCAAAGTGAGTAAGTGTAGAGAGTGCATCAACCATTTCGCTATTTAGCAAGATGTCAAGACGAACAAGTTTAGACTTTTCATATCCAGATTGATGATAGTCAAATGAAGCGTATCCTTTGGAAATACTTTTAAGTTTGTCGTAAAAGTCGAACACGATTTCTCCTAATGGAATTTCGAATCTAAGTTCAACTCTATCTGTACTTAAATAAATCTGATCTTGTAGCATACCTCTTTTGTCGATTATAAGTTTTATTATCGATCCTACGTAATCTGATTTTGTAATTACAGTTCCTTTTATAAATGGTTCTTCGACATATTCAAGATAATTAGGTTCGGGCATTCCCGAAGGATTGTGGACTTCAATAATTTCACCTTTTGTTGTGTATGCTAGATATTGAACGTTAGGGACAGTTGTTATTACATCCATATCAAATTCTCGATCAAGACGTTCTTGAACTATTTCCATGTGTAATAATCCGAGAAAACCGCACCTAAAACCAAAACCTAATGCTGCAGATGATTCTAGTGTATAGGTTAACGAAGCATCGTTTAGTTGAAGTCTATCAAGTGCAGAACGTAACTCTTCATAATCATCGGCATCAACAGGATAAATACCTGCAAACAACATTGGTTTTACTTCTGAGAAGCCATCAATTGCTCCCTGACAGGGGTTTGCGACACTAGTTATTGTATCGCCTACTTTTACTTCAACGGCAGTTTTTATTCCAGAAATAATATATCCAACATCACCTGCAGATAGCATATCTCTTGGTGCATTGTTTCCCATTTTTAGCACTCCAATTTCCTCGCCATAATATTCTTTGCCTGTGTTCACGAATTTTACTAGTTCCTTCTTTTTTATTGTTCCATTAAAAATTCGGAAATAAGCAATAATCCCACGAAATGAGTTAAATACAGAATCAAAAATTAAAGCTTCTAATGGTTTGTTTGGATCTCCTTCTGGAGCTGGTACTTTAGATATTATTGCATCTAATATATTGTCAATTCCAAAGCCTGTTTTGCCGCTAGCATGAATAATATCTTCTCTGTTCACTCCAATTAATTCAATAATTTGATCCTCTACTTCTTCAGGCATTGCTGCGTCAAGGTCCATTTTATTTAGAATTGGAATAATTTCTAAATCGTTATCTATTGCTTGGTACAAAGTTGAGATTGTCTGTGCTTGTACGCCTTGAGTAGCATCAACTATAAGTAAAGCTCCTTCGCAAGCCGCAATAGATCTGCTAACTTCATACGAAAAGTCAACATGCCCAGGAGTATCTATCAGATTAAGAATATATTTCTGACCATCCTTAACATAGTCCATTTGAATAGCATGACTTTTTATAGTTATTCCTCTTTCTCTTTCTATATCCATATCATCAAGCACTTGGTTTTGAAACTGTCTGTCAGTTACCGATCCAGTGATTTGAAGCAATCTGTCTGCTAGCGTGCTTTTCCCGTGGTCAATATGTGCTATTATGCAAAAATTACGAGTATTCTTCATTAATTGTTTTTAAAATTTTGTGCAAAGATACAATAATTCGGATAACAAAGGCAAAAAAAAAGCTCCCAATTGGGAGCTTTATGTTAGATTTATTAAGCATTTATTTTATAAATTTTGTTGCAAACTCATCAAGATACATTTTTAGACTAGGCTCTCCTATGTCAAATAATTCGTAACTTACCTTTACACTAGGTTTATCGATTTTGATAACTCTATTAAGGTCAATAGGCGTAGCTATAACTACTGTATCACAAGGAGTGTTTTTAATAGTAGTTTCTAAATCTTTGACTTGTTGGTCGCTATAACCCATCGAAGGAAGAATAGTTCCTAATTCTGGATAAATTTCAAAAGTTTCTTTGATTTTCCCTACTGCGTAAGGTCTTGGATCAACTAATTCGGCAGCACCATATTTTTGTGCAGTAATACTTCCATAATTATACTCAATTTCACCGTGTGTTACTGTTGGACCTTCTTCAATAACTAAAACTTTTTTACCTCTAACAAGTTCTGGTTTATCGATGCTAGACGGCGAAACTGCATCAACAACTGCCGCAGTTGGATTAAGACTTGCAATATTTTTACGTAGTAATTGTAAATCTGCTAAGTCACAGCTTTCAATCTTATTTATAATTACGACATCTGCCATTCTTAGAGTTGTTTCCCCAGGGTAATATGTTAATTCGTGTCCTGCTCTTTGTGGGTCAACAATTGTAATCATTAAATCGGGTTTAATAAATGGGAAATCATTATTCCCACCATCCCAAAGTATTATATCAGCATCTTCTTTTTCGGCTTGACGTAAAATAGCTTCATAATCAATACCTGAATAGATGATGTCGCCTCTAACAACGTGAGGCTCGTATTCTTCCATCTCTTCGATAGTACATTTGTGGAGCTTTAAGTCTTCAACTTTTGTAAAACGCTGAACCGCTTGTTTTGCCAAGTCTCCATAAGGCATTGGGTGTCGAATGACACAGGCTTTTAAACCTTTTTCTTTTAGTAGGTCAATTATACGTCTTGATGCTTCGCTTTTTCCTCCACCAGTTCTAACGGCTCCAGTTGCAATTACAGGTTTTGTTGATTTTAACATCGTGTCGTTTAAACCTAATAATACAAAATTAGCTCCTGCTGTATTTACAACAGCACAAATATTCATAACTTGTACATAATGCATATCACTGTATGCAAATACACAATCATCAACATCATATTCCTTAATTAATCGTGGCAACTCTGATTCGTTATAAATTGGAATACCATTTGGGTATAAGTCACCTGCAAGCTCTGTAGGATATTTTTTTCCATCAATGTCAGGAATTTGAGCAGCAGTAAAAGCTACTACATTGTATTCTTCTTTACCTCTGTAACACATGTTGAAGTTGTGAAAATCTCTTCCAGCAGCTCCAATAATAATAACATTTTTTCTAGCCATAACTAAATAATTTTGAAATATTTTAGATTAAAAATAAATTTGTATTGCTCAAAGATACATTTTAAAAAAACATTTTTCAAATGATACAGTAATGTTGTTTTGTGTTAAGCAACATGTTTAGCTGCTTTTTTTGTAGTGCAAGGGAATACGAAACCACCGACAGTAGTATGTTTCGATATTTTAAAAGACGTACTTCAACAAAGTCTTATTTACTTTGTCATTTGTACATTGTTTTACTTAAGGCAAGGGGGCAACTACAAAACTGTTTTTTGCAATTCTGATGTGGCTTTTTGTTTAAATAAATTTAAAAAACTTTACAGCAAGTACTTCAAAAAATTAGAAGCTCGAAACACAAAAATTATTTCTAACTAAGGTTTTTTATACTTTCAAAATAAATTGAATAGCTTTTAATAAATTATTGTCTAAATTTGATGAATCAATTTTAAGCAATGAAACTAAAAATTAGCAGGAAAATATTATTATTGTCTGGGTTTATAATAATAGCATTGTATTTTTCACTAAACAGAATAAATGATATTAGTAAATCTGAATTTAGTTGTGGTACAATAATAGGAGTTAAAGAATGGCGTAATAAAATATTTCCAGAAGATTCTGAGGAAGCACCTATTGTACAATTTTTTTATAAAAATGAAGAAATAATATTTGATGCAAAACGAAATATAAAATATGAAAATGGAGAAGAAGTTAAAGTGATTTTTAGAAAAAAAACACCAAATAATGCTAAAATCTATTCTTTTACTGGATATTGGCTTGAACCAATTATTATTTGTTTATTACCTACAATATTATATTCTGCCTTAATCTTATCTTTAATTGGAAAGACTGATTTTATTATTTTTAGTTTTAAAGAGTTTAATATTTATAAAAAATCTGATAAAAAAAACACACTGTCCTCAAAGCCAAAATGATACTTTGAATATAAATAGGTTTGAGTTGTTTTGGTAAATGGAAATTTATTGTTTTTACAAAATAATAAAAATAGTGTGTAAATTTTTATTGTAGAATAATAATTTTAATTATCTTGTCAGCTTAAAA
>CAYNKH010000219.1:0-4553 GCA_964397745.1 uncultured Bacteroidales bacterium
GATGAATTTAAACGAAAATTCAGTTTATATGAACTGTATCGCTCCTTGGTATATGCTCCACGGGCAATGTCCAAACTGATTGGAAATAATAAAAGCAAATTACTTGACAATCATTTTATAGAACGTTTGCAACTAGCTGTAACCGAGGTAAACGGTTGTGCAGCTTGTTCATATCAGCATACGCAAATGGCTCTAAAACAAGGCATGAGTAATGAAGAAATAACTAGCTTTTTGAGCGCTGGCGGTGATTTTACCAAGCCCGAAGAAGCAAAAGCTATAATGTTTGTCCAACATTTTGCCGACTCAAGAGCTTACCCTAAAAAATATGCCTATGATTCTATTGTAACAGAATATGGAAAAAAAGAAGCACGCATTATTCTTTCAGCAGCCCAAACAATGATTGCAGGTAACATGTATGGAATCCCCTTTAGTGCATTTTTGTCGAGACTTCACGGGAAACCATACAAAGGCAGCTCATTATTTTACGAGTTGGGAATGCTGATAGCTGGACTTTTATTTTTGCCTATTGCAATGATTCACGGAGCCTTAAGAGGTTTGTTTGGGTTACCAAATGAAAGATTTGACAAAAGTACAGATGAATAATTCAATAATTTAAAATAATAAACAAAATGAGAGATAATTTAAACGTTTCTATTGATTGGACAGAAAAACTACAATTTACTGCTACCAATAACAAAACCGATGCTGAAATCATTATTGCTGTAGAAAACCCTGATAAAACTGCAAAAATTACAGGCACTAAACCAAAACATGTTTTTCTTCAAGGTTTGGCTGGGTGTAGTGGAGGAGCTATTATTTTTCTTTTACAAAAAATGAGAGCAGAAATGCCATCAAAATTCTCAATGGACATTTCGGGAAAATTGACAACGGAACATCCTATGTATTTCGAAACCATTGATATGACCTTTAATTTTGAGGGAAACACAGATGTTGAAATGATAAAAAAAGCAGTACAAATGAGCGAAGAACAGTATTGTGGTTTATCCTATATGCTTAGAAGTATGGCTAAATTTAATATTAAAATACTGTTAAATGGGGAAATTGTTGAAAAATAAACCAAAATAACAAACATATTCAGAACTCCTGATTTTTCGTAGTTGTTACCATCGCATGTTTTGAAAAACACGAAACTAACTTAACGCCTCAACATTTTCCAAACTTTTTCCTTTACAGTAACAACACTTGCAAAAATTATTAAAAGCCCAGTATTTAAAACATAAACCATTATTTGAGATTCGGGACGCAAGTATTTACTGATGAAGAACAATCCCATAGCAAAAACAAGATAGAATATTGCATTTTTCATATCATAAGGAACTCTATAATATTTTTGTCCCCAATAAAATGAAAGCAACATCATACTAAAATAACAAATAAGCGTTGCCCAAGCGGAACCAACATATCCATAAATAGGGACTAAAATAACATTAAGTACAACAGTAATTACTGCACCAAAAATTGCAAGATATGCACCATATTTTGTCATATCGTTTAACTTATACCAGATAGAAAAATTAAAGAATACACCTAAAAATAAATTTGCAAGCAATAATATTGGAACAACTTTTAAGCCTTCGTGATAATCAACATCAATAAAGAACTTAATAATGTCTATATAGAACATTACGCCAAGGAATATTAGCAACCCACAAATAATAAAATATTTTGTTGCTTTTGCGTAAAGCTCACGGGCGTTTTCTTCATTTTTATTATTAAAAAAGAAAGGTTCGGCAGCATAACGAAACATTTGAATAAACAAAGTCATCAAAATTGCCAGTTTATAATTTGCACCATAAATTCCTAATTGCTCCATAGGATTAAGATGATCAGCAACAAGGTGTTTTAAAAGAACTCTGTCGATAGTTTCGTTTATCATACCAGCAAATCCTGCAATAAGAAGAGGAGCTGCATATATCAAAATCTTTTTTAGGAGTACTTTATCAAAACTAAATTTGACATTAAATATCTCGGGCAATAGCATCAATAAAGTAAGAACATTTGCAGCCAAGTTTGCAATAAAGACATAACCAACGCCAATATTTGGAGAATAAACAGTTAAAAACACTGAGTCAGGATTACTAATTGCAAGTTTAGGACATAATAATAAAAAATATAAATTTAGACCAATGTTTACCCCAATATTTACGAGCTTAAAAACAGCAAATTTCCATGCTTTATTTTGCAATCTCAATTTTGCAAACGGAACAGCAATAAATGCATCAACTGCTACAATTAAGCCCATCCATAAAATATATTCTGGATTTGCCTGATATTGTAAAACATTTGCAACAGGCTGTAAAAAAACCAACAATAAAACAATAAAGCTTGTTGAGGTTACTGCAAGACTAGTAAGAATGGACGAATAAACTTTATCAAAAATGTTTTTATCCTGTGCAAATCTAAAAAAGCCAGTTTCCATGCCATAAGTCAAAAGAATTAGCAAAAAAGTAACATAAGCATACAATTCTGTTACAATTCCATAAATCTCTGGAGCAAATAATCTGGTGTAAAGTGGAACAAGAAGATAATTTAATAATCTTCCAATAATACTGCTAAGACCATAAACAGCAGTTTGTCCGGCTAATTTCTTTAGTTGACTGCCCACTAATTGTTTTTTTACGAAAATAATTTATAAAAATTACAAAAATGAGTAAAAATCACAATAGTTATTAACGGCAATCTGTTGAGTTGATAAAAACATAAAAAGATTGTGTAATAATTGCTAAAAAAAGGATGTATCGTCCCTACGGGACTTCTAAACTGCTGATTATTATACAATTACCAATATCACGTCCCTACGGGGCTAATATTGTTAAGTAGTATCTGTAAATAAAGTCAGTGTTTGAACCAAAATGTTCAAAAGAAAGAAGTTGCGTTCGTCAGCTGACGAATACTAAGTAATGTGTTGGATTAGAATGAAATACACTATTTGCTAGGACAGATACCGTAGGCATCAAACTTTGGTAAAAAACTAGTAAATAGAGTTGGAAGTCCCGTAGGGACGAGACATTGCATGGTTTTAATGATACAGTTTTTTACAATAGTTGTTAACGGCAGCCTGTTAAGTTGATAAAATAAACAAAATTGATTTCTTACTGTTTTATTACTAAACATCTAAGAAGACATGTCGTGAAAAGAATTTTTTACATCATTGTTTTGTGTATGATCACAGTTGTTATCGTAAACTCTTGTGCTCCACTTTACGTACCAAACATTGTAAACACACCAATGCTTAGAGAAAAAGAAGATTTGAATGTATCGGCACATATCGGCGTTTCTGGATTTGATGCACAAGGAGCTTATGCAATAACAGACAATTTCGCTTTAATGCTCAATGGGAATTATATAAATCCGAGTTCAGAAAGTGCAGACAATTATCATAAACATATTTTTATAGAAACAGGATTCGGTTATTATATGCCAATAAAAAAGCACTTAGTTTTTGACGTGTATGGCGGATACGGTATCGGGAAAATTCATGCTCTTAGTACAGGTCTAATTAATTCCTACTCCAACACCTATGTCAATCGATTTTTCGTTCAACCTTCGTTTGGATTTGTTAGTCAATATTTTGAGGCAGCAATTACGCCAAGATCGGTTGTTGTATTTACTAATAACAACTCAGAGCCAGTAACAGGCTTTTTCATTGAACCAGCACTAACATTAAAAGCTGGAGTACCAAATCTTAAGTTTGTATGGCAAATTGGTCTTTCCTTTTTGCTAAACGAAAATGAAAACACCTTCGATTATCAGCCTTTTTTATTGTCAATGGGCTTACAATATAGTTTGAGAAATATAGAAAAAAAGTAAATTCTCAAAATCTTTAATTAAGGATTTGTGATATAATTAGTTATTTTTGTAAAAGATTCTATCTCACAATAACTAAAAATGACTAAAAAAGTAATAAGTACAATTATCATTTCATTATTAGCAGTATGTAATTATTTTGCTCAACAATCTACTGTTTACAGAATGCCTTACGGATACGAAACCTTGTTTGACAGTCATAGTTCTGTACTTTATAACCAATATACATACGATAATTACTTTTTTTCTCCTGGAATAAACTATTTAAATAAAATTGATGAGATAGATTTAGAAACCAATCAAGGTTTCGGTATAAATACAGATGTTTTAATAAATTCGCATAGTTTGTTTTTCAGATTGACACCATCATGGCATTATGAAAATCTTGATTTTAGTCTAACTCTACCTTACGATTTTACAATATTTAACACTTTTAATAAATTTGGAGATATACAAATAAAAGCATCTTATAACTTAAAAAAGTCTAAATCCTACAATACAACATCTCTATCTTTTACATTTCCTACACACAATGATAAGCATGGTATTTTCGGCATATATTCAAACGGAACTGGTAGCAATGATTTTATTTTATCAAACAATTATATCTTCAATAATAACACTTATGGTTTCTATGGTACAGCAATGATTAGACACTCATTGCTAGGAAAAAAATCTATGACGATTAATTATGAAAATACTGATGAATTTGAAAGATGGAATTA
>CAYNKH010000220.1:0-4550 GCA_964397745.1 uncultured Bacteroidales bacterium
TTTGCCATCTGTTTTTATAATTTATCTGAGCTTGTTCGGGTTTGTTGAAAGAAATGTTAAATTAATCGCTTTTGGAATAGGATTAAAATATGTGTTTGATTAAACTTTCCTCTTAAAGACGACTTAGCCATAGTATATTTACTGTAACAATTATATTGCACTCAAGTTTAGAGATACTCTATATCAATAAACTTAGAGTTCAACAATCTTGCAACGCCCATGTATGAGGGGGTAAAACAAACCTGACTACCGATTGAATATTTCTTTTTACCTTCTTTAGTCTTATTTGTTCCCAAGTCAACAACCATCATATCTGATGTTATTCCAACGAAACTTACCTCTTTATCTAGGAATACAATATCTTCTTTATCAACATCTAATAGGCCAACATCCAATATGGCTTTTGTTGTTGTAGCGTTAAAGTCCTCCAAATCATAATCGGCAGTATGTCCTATGTTTGCATCACTAATTACACCATCGGGCATCATTTTTTTCTCATCTAGCTCAATAATATTTGTCTTAAAAACAAATGCTTCTGTATTTAAATCATTGAACCTTTCATTGTACAAAGGACTTGTTCCAAAAAACGCTGCCTCACCAATTCGAAAATGATTCATATCTTTTGGAACAGCATTTTGATCAATTAATGGTAGGGTTATAGAACTGCCTCCTGATATTAGTGGTAAATCTTTATTAAACTTTGCCTGAATCAGCTCCTTAAAAAGGCATAATTGTAAAAGTTTGTCGTAAGTTGGCTCAACACCATACATACAGCCCAGATTTGACCCCAATCCTATAACCTCAATATACTCTAACTCAAATACTTTTTCATAAAAACTAATTAACTCGTCTCTCTTAATTCCTTCGCGAAGCTCGCCAAGCTCAACCATTATAATTATTTTATGAATCTTTTTTTGCTTTTTAGCAGCCTCATTTAAAGCAATAATTGTTTTATAAGAAGTATTTAACGAAATGTCTGCATATTGAACAACCTCATCAATATAAACAAGTGCAGGAGGCTTAATATAAATTGTAATCAAATTTGGATTAACCTTTTTAAGTGTTTTCAAACTACTTAAACGGGAGTCTCCAACAGAGTGAATATCTTTCATTACATCATATTTAAAAATTCGTTTGAGCAAATCAATGTCGCACGAAAAAACTTTAGTAATTAAACTCCATTGTTTATCATGCTTTTTTAAAAATGAGCTTATTGATTTAATATTATATATTACACCTTCGGTGTCAATCTGTAATTTTGCCATGACTGTTTTTTTTAATAAAATAAATTAGAATAAATGAATAACAGAATTATTTTTTGTTTTCAAATCTCATCTCTGCATATTTTGTTTTAAACCCAACCCGTTCATAAAGATTTTTCGCAGGATTGTCGTACTCAACGTGTAGTTTAATGTTTCCTTTGGTCATACTAATCGCTTTTTCGATTATTTTACCTCCTATACCTTTTCCTCTAAACTTTGAGTCAACGGCAATATAAACTAGAATGTTTTCAGGGATAAACCCCGACATTCCTGTATTGATCATCACTAAAATGCCTGCTAATTCATTTTCTGAATAAGCTACTAATACAAAACCACCTTTTCCACAATCTTTTTGCATTGCGTAATCCATACACTTTGAGATGTCTTGTGTGTTATCACGAAAGCGATCAAGATGGGTGTGTAAAAAACTTATACACTGTTCACGGGTTGTTTTTTTAAATTCATTTTCTTCTTTAATAATTTCAAATGTTAGCATAAAATATGTTAGTTCGGTTTATAAATTAATAGGGACAATATAATTATTTTCTTCAATACACAAACAAAACACCTTCAAAATTATACGAAAAGCAGCAAAATACACATAAAAATTTTACACTGTAAGTAAATCTGGGTTTTTCATAAAATTAAATCTGCTTAGAACCTGAGTTCGATATACTACTATAAAACAATAAATATTAACTGAACACATATTATTACAAGTACCATTGCAATAGGATATATAGTTGCATAAGCTATTCCTGGAGCGTTAGTTTTTGTCATCGAGCTTGCTGCTGCTAATCCTGGAGTACTTGTCATTCCACCAGTAATTGCCCCCAATAATTGTAAAACATCGATTTTTAAAATGTGTTTTGCTACAATCGTACCTAGAACCATAGGGATAAGGGTTATTAAAACCCCCGAAAGTAACATTGGCAAGCCTTCTTCTTTAATTATCGCAACAATATTAGACCCAGCTTCAGCACCTACAGATGCAAGAAATAGTATCAACCCAATCTGACGTAAAATTTGATTTGCCGAAGTCGTTAACGAAAAAACAACAGGCCCAATCTTTCTGACACGACTAAGAATAATAGCCACAGCAATAACACCTCCCGTTAAACCAAGAGAAAGTTCAAATTTTCCAATATCAAAACTTAATTTCCCTAATAAAACCCCAAGCACAATACCAATAGCTACGGGCAAATAGTTAGATTCATGTAATTTTGTGATATCGTCTCCTAACACGGCAGTGAGCTTTTTAATATCCTCTTTTGTCCCAGCTACTTTAATTTTATCACCAAATTGAAGTTTTATATTTGAGGTGGCACTAAAATCAATGCCACTTCGTCTAATCCTGGTAATTATCACATTATGTTTACTTTGTAAATGCAGCTCACTAATGGTTTTACTTAAGACTTTTTTATTTGTTACAATAATAAAACGAACATCATAATTTTCATTTAATGCTATCCCAAACTCAGTTGGTTTGCCTATTAACTCTTGTACTTTTAGTAAGGAAGATTCTGTGCCTACTGCCTTTATTATACTACCACTATGAAGTATGGTTTGTGGGTTTGGCGTAAAAGCTGAACCATTTTGTAAAATACGTGATATATTAGCATCTGTAACTTGTCTAAAAGATATTTCAGAAATACTTTTCCCAATAATAAGAGGATTTTCAACAATATAATTGCGGTTTAGTATCTTAGGAAATTTATCTTCTAGTTCAGACTCATATTTTTTTTCAGCTTTTTCGACATTGCACCTAAATAGACGAGGTAATAATTTTATAAATAAAACAACTCCGATAACACCAAATGGATAAGCAATACCATAACCAATTGTTGCATCTTCAACATCAGAAAGTTCAGATAACGCAGCAAGCCCTGGAGTGCTAGTAATGGCACCAGTAAATAATCCGCCTGCAAGCTCTTTGCTAAAATCAAAAATCAAAGCACATAAAACAGAGACTAATGCTCCCGACACAACAAGTACTGAAGCTAAAACAACGAGCTTTTTACCATCTTTGCGAAAAGTTTCAAATAATGATGGCCCCGCCTGAAAACCAATAGTAAAAATAAAAAGAACCAAGCCTATTTGCTTTAATGTGTCAGGAAACTCAAGCCCGTAATAACCGAAAATCATTGCAACAAATAACACGGCAGAAACATCTAACTTAATTCCTCTAATTTTTATCCCTCCAACAATAAAACCAAGAATAATAATCAAAAATAATGCGAAATATGGTGTTAATAGTAAATCCAATTTTGTAAATTTAATGAAAACACTAAAGTAGTCGCTATAAAGTCTAATCCAAATGTTGTATAATACATTTTTACATGTTATATAATATTTTTAAGAATCGGGACTTCGAGAGATTTTTAAAGGTGGCTTCGAGATATTTCGGCTATCGCCGAAACCCTCAGCCACCTTTAAAAATCTCTCGAAGTCCCGATTCTTGCCCTAAGCCAATGTTTGCAAATCAACCACTTACATTATGTCGAACTCAGGTTAGACCATTTAGCTTCTGATAAATATAATTGGACTGGTTTTTGTTTTGAGAGTGAGAATATTAAAGGAAACTCAAAACAAGAAAAAATAATTGTAGTAAATGAAAGGTTTTCTCAAATTCAGATGTCGAAGGCAGAACTAAACAATAATACAATAAACTTAAATAAAATTTAAAATGAAAATACTAACAGTAATATTATTTGTGTTTTACTCAGTTTGTGTACTCAGTCAAGCATTTACAACACAATCAGAGTGGGAAACATATTTTAGCAACAAAACTGGTATGTTAGACTCCATTGAAGGTATTTGGAGTATTACATCTACATTAAAAATATATAATGAAAAAGATCAACTTATCTACACTAAAAATGACACACAACCAAAAATCAATGTAATTTATAAACTTAATAATAAATTTATTTCACGTACGATTGATGGTAATGATTCTTATGTGGTAATATTTTCAAATACAGCTGATGGGAGTCTTTATTTGGCAAACATTTACTATAAAAATACTTATTCGACTGCAAAAACAACAGCTACAATGACAGATTTTAGTTTGTTAGAATTTTCGTATGAGAAACCAAATGATTTAATGAAATATGGAAGCGGGGGGCATCATATTATTGGTGCAATAATTACATATGAACATCAATGGGTAAAAATTTATTGATTTCCTCTGCTAAATAGAAAAATTACACTAAATTTACACCATTTCTTATAAGAATTGTTTATTATGTTAACAGTTTATATCTCAAAGCTTTAAGACGATGAAAC
>CAYNKH010000221.1:0-4532 GCA_964397745.1 uncultured Bacteroidales bacterium
ACTGAATACCGACCACTGACCTACTGAATACCGACCACCGACCTACTGAATACCGTCCACCGAATCACTGGCTCACAGCTTTTTCTTTTCCCTTTTCTGCGTTCTTCTACGAAATCTGAGTGCAACTTTTCTATAAAAATCTTATCTTACCCTAAGTTTCTGCCCAATTCGTAAGCATGTGTTTTCTGTAATGCCGTTTAATGAACAAATATAGTTTATTGAAGTACCATATCTTCTTGATATTCCCCAAAGAGTATCTCCACTATTAATAGTATGGTATTGAGAATTGCTAATTTCTTTAACATGTCCAAATTTTTCGGGCATAAGATATAGAATATCTGTTTTAAGTTCTTTCGTTTCAAAATCAACCAAGTATTCTGGATCAAAGGGATTGTCTTTAAAGCGCATTTCGAAATGCAGGTGTGGTCCATTAGATCTTCCTGTACTGCCACCAAGCCCAATACATTCTCCAGCACATACCTTTTGGTTATCCGTACAGTTTAGAGAGCTTAAATGTGCATAATAAGTTTCAAGTCCATTAAAGTGCCTTATAATTACCAAATTACCATACCCCCCCTTATTCCTACTGGCAAAACGAACAATTCCGTCAAAAGCTGCAACTACTGTGTCTCCAGTTTTTAATTTAAGGTCAATACCGTTGTGCATTCGTCCCCAACGCCAACCAAAATTTGATATTTTATCTCCTGTGATAGGAATTGCAAATTTTCCTGTGTCGCCTAATATCGGAATTGCAAATGTGTCTAATGCTCGTTTGTAGTCTATATTTCCAAAAGCAAAAATATTTACAGTATCCCATTCTTCTGAAAAAATCGTTAAACTATCAGGTGTATAAAGTTTTTTGCTTAAAATGTAGGAATAAGTATTTATAGAGTCTCTTAAATGAAGAATAGCCATTACACTATCATGGTCTAAATATTCCCAGGTATTATTATCGAAAAGCACAATGTCAAATTCATCGCCACGAACAGTGTCAACAGGACTTTTATAAACCGTGTCAGCTTGAGTTTCCTGAGCAACAACTGTTATAAATGAAAAAACAAATAGTAATAAAACAAATAATATTTTCACGTCTATTTTTTATGAATTTGCAAAAATGTGTTTTTTTTAAGGGGTTTGCAAGTTTTTTTGGACTTATTGCTATGAATTTTGCTTTTATATCGTTTATTTGTCTGTAAAAATTTACGGTATTATTATTATTTATGGTATCTTTACCAAAAATATAAAAATGAGATACTTGTTTTTCATATTGATTTTTGTTTTTGCTGGAGTATTTGCCCAAGCTCAAGAAAGAGGTAAGTATTTTGGTGATGAAGGTATATTTGTTGAGCCAGATACTGCATATAGTATTTCTGATTCTCCTTTATTTGATGCTAATCGTCTTGGTATGCGGTTTAATGCCGGAACAATGTTTTCAAGTTCCTACGGCGGAATGTTTAGTTCGTATGCTGCACCTGAAGTAAATTATCGTTTAAACAATAAATTTTCTTTTTCTGTTGGTACAATGATGACTTCAACTACAATTCCTTCATTTGTGTCGAACGAAAGCACAACTAATTCGTTTATGGACAATAAAATGCTTAGTTATTATATGTTTGCCAGGGGTGAATATATGGTTAACGATAAATTGCGAGTTAGATCAACAGCAGCATTTGATGTAAGTCCAATGAATAACTCTAATACCAGATTAGCTTTTGGCTCTTTTGGATTTGATTATAAAATTGGCGAAAATTCTTTTATTTCTGCTGAGTTTGTTATAAACAATGGAAGTTATTCCAATCCTGCTTATGGCAATATGCCTTTTGGCGGCGGATTTGGTCATAGTAGCATCAGACCTTTTGGAAACTCACTTTTTTCTGACCCATACTCAAGGTGGTAAAACCGCTTGAACATAATTTGGCAACAATCTTTCCGACTACAATTAAAGAATTAAAATTAACAGATTGGGATTATATTGATGTAATTCTTATTTCTGGTGATGCTTTTATTGATCATCCTTCATTTGGAACTGCTGTTATTGCAAGATATTTAAACGATTGCGGATTTCGAGTGGCTGTTATCCCACAACCAAATTGGCAAGATGACCTAAGAGATTTTAAAAAATTTGGAAAACCTCGCTTGTTTTTTGGAGTTGCTGCTGGAAATATGGACTCGATGCTTAATCATTATACTGCGGGACAACGAAAACGATCAGAAGACGCATATACGCCCGGCGGGGAAATTGGCAAACGACCCGATTATGCCACCGAAGTATATTCCAAAATACTAAAAGATTTATTCCCTGATGTACCTGTTGTGATTGGCGGAGTCGAAGCTTCTATGAGACGATTTGTACACTATGATTATTGGAGTAATAGACTTTTTTCGTCAGTTCTTGAAACCTCTAATGCTGATTTGCTCGTTTACGGTATGGGCGAAAAACCCATTGTCGATATTGCAAGAGAACTTAATAATTCTGGGTCAATTTATAATTGTTATCACATAAAACAAATAGCGTATCTAAGTGATAAAAGCGATAAAACTGAAAATGATGTCAAGCTTTTTTCTTATAAGGAAGTTTTGGCAGATAAATTAAAACATGCCGCAAATTTCGTTAAAATTGAAAAAGAATCTAATTCGATTTCAAATCGCCGAATAGTTCAGGATTTAAAAAACAAGCGTCTTATTGTCAATCCTCCAAATCCTGTTTTATCAGAAGACGAAATGGATAAGATATATTCGCTTGGATATACTCGATTACCGCATCCTCGATATGTTTCAAAAAAATCTATTCCTGCCTACGAAATGATTAAGGATTCTGTTACAATGCACCGTGGCTGTTTTGGTGGATGTAGTTTTTGCACTATTTCGGCTCATCAGGGTAAACATATAAGCAGCAGGTCGCAGAACTCTATACTTAGTGAGTTGCAGCAAATTGCAAAAATGCCCGATTTTAAAGGTCATATTACTGATATCGGTGGTCCTTCGGCGAATATGTACAAAATGAAAGGAATTGATCTCAAAATTTGCGAAAAATGCACAAAACCATCTTGTGTTTTTCCTTTTGTCTGTAAAAATCTTGATACTTCACATAAAGCACTCTCGGAGCTTTATCTTGATGCTGCAAGAATTGACGGAATTAATAAAATAAGTATTGGAAGCGGTGTTCGATATGATTTGGCAATGCACAAAACAAATATTCGGGAAACTGATAAGGAAAATAGAAAATATCTTGAATTATTGATTTCGAGGTTTGTCTCTGGCAGATTAAAAGTTGCGCCCGAACATAGTTCTGCTAAAGTGCTGTCGTTAATGCGAAAAATGAATTTTACAAAGTTTCGAGAATTCGAGAATCTGTTTCGTCAAATAAATCAAAAATTCGATTTGAATCAACAATTAATTCCTTATTTTATCTCTGGGCATCCTGGTTGTACCGAGTACGATATGGCAGAACTCGCTATTGAAACAAAAAATATGGGCTTTAAACTTGAACAAGTTCAAGCTTTTACTCCAACTCCCATGACTTTGGCTACAGTTATGTTTTACACAGGAATAGATCCTTATACAGGACAAAAAGTATATGTTGCAAAAGACAAAACCGCAAAAGAAAAGCAACTAAGTTATTTCTTCTGGTATAAACCTCAAAATCGAAAAAGAATAATTCAAAGTCTAAAAAGTGCTGGACGCAAAGACTTAATAGCAGCGTTTTTGAGTAAACATTAGGAATCTTTACTTAAATTTTTTATATTTGTTTTTACACTTTATAAATGCTGGCTGTTTTGTAAATGCAGCCTTGTATGTGTATATTGTGGTGCAGATATGATAAGGTTTTGTAAAAAAATATTGAGTTTATTATTGGCGCTTTTGTTTGTTTCGTGCATTAGTAATAAGATACCAGAGACTCAATTTCAGATTTTTATTGGAAACTCAGAGTGGACCAAGCAGGAACAAGATTTATGTTATATGGCAATCAATAGTTTCGAAAATATTGATTCTACAAAAATAATCTTTAAAAAAGCCAATATCCCTTGTCAGGGGCAAGCTCAACCATTGTTGCGAACAATTTTAAGAAGGCCTGATAAAAGAACCTATGTTGTTAAAGTGCAAGATTGTAATCATAAAAATCCTTTGTGTTTTTCAATATTACCCGATTCTGCTAAAATCGGATTAATTGGTCATGAACTTGCGCATATTATAGATTATAAAACAAAAAACTTTTTTCAAATCACAGCAACAGGAATTAGATATACTTTAAGTAAAAAATATAAAACCAAACTTGAATATCAGACAGATTCACTTACTATTATCAGTAATATGGGGGCAGAAAAATTGGTTTTTTATAAGTTTATTACAAGCTCAGGCTTAGCAGATGATCAATATCTCCGCCGAATTCGTAAATATTACATGAACTCTGAAGATATTGTTCGAATTATGCGTAATTTGTCAAAATAATCTTAATTTTATATTTGCTTGATGTTCAAGAAATAGATTTTTTAATAACTATTTGAGTAAAGATGTATTAAAAGCTGTAAATA
>CAYNKH010000222.1:0-4513 GCA_964397745.1 uncultured Bacteroidales bacterium
TTTGTGCCGAAATAGATCCCAAAGCAGCCTACAAACGCTATGAACAAGGCTGGGTGGACGAAATTATTGATGATGTTGATAAAGCAATAGACTCTGCCCTTGAATGGCAAAACAAAAAACAGCCACACTCAATTGCTTATCTTGGTAATATTGTTGATTTATGGGAAAGACTTGCAACAAGAAAAATCAAAGTTGATCTCGGAAGCGACCAAACTTCATTGCATAATCCGTGGGCTGGAGGCTATTATCCTGCTAGTTTATCATACGATGAAGCTAACGAAATGATGTCAAAAGACACTAAATTATTTAAAAAGAAAGTGCAAGACTCTTTACGCAGACAAGTTGATGCAATAAATACTCTTACTGCAAACGGCATGTACTTTTTCGACTACGGAAACGCATTTTTACTTGAAAGCTCGCGAGCAGGTGCTGACATTATGGCTAAAAACGGTATTGATTTTAGATACTCTTCTTATGTTCAAGACATTATGGGACCAATGTGTTTCGATTATGGGTTCGGACCATTTAGATGGGTTTGTACATCTAGCGACCCTGCCGATCTTGAACTTACTGACAATATTGCAATGAATGTGTTAGAAGAAATAGCAAAAACTGCACCCAAAGAAATATCTCAACAAATGGAAGATAACATAAAATGGATACGTGAAGCGAAAGCAAACAAACTAGTTGTTGGCTCACAAGCTCGTATCTTATATGCAGATGCAGAAGGAAGAATAAAAATTGCAACAGCGTTTAATGAAGCTATAAAATCAGGCAAACTAAAAGCTCCTGTAGTTCTGGGACGAGACCACCACGATGTTTCAGGCACCGATTCGCCTTTTAGAGAAACATCTAACATATACGATGGTAGCAAATTTACTGCCGACATGGCTATTCAAAACGTAATTGGAGATTCATTTAGAGGAGCGACCTGGGTGTCGATACACAATGGTGGAGGTGTTGGCTGGGGTGAAGTAATAAATGGTGGTTTTGGAATGGTATTAGATGGCTCAACCGACGCTGAAAGAAGACTAAAAATGATGCTATGTTGGGATGTGAACAATGGCATAAGTCGCCGAAATTGGGCAAGAAACGAAGGAGCCATTTTTGCTGCTAAAAGAGCTATGGAACAAAACCCAGAACTAAAAATCACAATCCCTCAAATAGCAGAAGATAATATCATCAACGAACTATTCTAAAATAAAAAACTTAAAACAGCAACTCGTTTAACAAAGAAATTTAAAATTATGAAAACAAAAAACATTTTTTCAATTTTAACAATTATGATAATGGCATTTTCATGCACTAATAAACAGCCCGAAATAATTAAAGCTGACCAATTCGATTTTAAAATTTCTGAAGAAACAATAAGTGAAACAATAAGAGCATTAAAGGAAAAACACTCTGATAAAAATGCTTTTAGAATAGAAACGGGAGTTAATCAAGTTGCTGCATTATGGCAAGATCAAGATGGAAATATAGAAGACTTTAAAACCTTCTGCTTAGGTAATTTTATATGCGATTCAACAGAACTCGAATTAGCATATAATAAAATCGAAAGAAATTTCGAGATAATTTTCGGATTATACAACTCTATGACAATAAAATTAATGGAGCCATTACATCTTGATATTGGCGAAATTCATCACATTGACAACATTATGGGAGCATATTCTCCTTCTGCTCACCTTACCGAAGACCTTTTTGCAAATCAAATGGCGTTTTATATTGCCTTAAACTTTCCAGCTTACTCACTTACCGAAAAAGCTAACAAAGCAAATACTTGGACACGAAAAGATTGGGCTTATGCTCGTTTAGGTGATATGTTTATCTCGCGGGTACCTGCTGACATTCAACAACGAGTCGCAATAGCTTCTACAAACGCAGACACATATATTGCTGATTATAATATTTATATGGAAAATCTCGTTAACCAAGAAATGGAGCAACTATTCCCTAAAAACCTTGTGCTTATTACACATTGGGGACTACGCGATGAACTCAAATCAAACTATAACGCCGAAAATGGTCTTGAAAAACAACGCATGATATACAATGTAATGCTTAATATTGTTAAACAAACAATCCCAAGCGAGGTTATTAATGCTGGAGAATACTTATGGAATCCAACTACCAATAAACTGTATAAAGACGGTAACGAACAAAGTTTCTCGGCCGAACCATACACAAGATATGAACATCTGTTACATAACTTCAAAGCACTATCTGCGATGGATAAATACAATCCAGTTTATCCAACCTATATCGAAAGAGCTTATGATGAATCAATGGAATTAACTCGTAAAGAAATTGAGACCTTATTTATTGAGTTTATCACATCTTCTCAAATTGCAGAAGTTGCAAAACTTATCAAACAACGCTTAGGAAGAGATTTAGAGCCATTCGATATTTGGTATGACGGATTTAAAACTCGCACAAATATTAACGAAGAAGACCTAAATAAAATCACTCGCCGAAAATATCCAAACTCTGCTGCTTATGAAAATGATATTCCGAGAATGTTATTTGATTTAGGCTGGACAAGAGAAAAGGCAAATTATATTGCAGAAAAAATTAGTGTAGATCCAGCACGCGGAGCAGGACACGCCTGGGGTTCAGAAATGAAAGGTGCAAATGCTCATTTGCGAACACGAGTACCGGCAACAGGAATGGACTACAAAGGATATAATATTGCGACACATGAATTAGGACATAATGTAGAACAGACAATTACACTTTACGATATTGATTATTATTTGCTAAGAGGTGTTCCTAATACTGCATTTACAGAGGCAGTAGCTTTCCTTTTCCAAGCTAAAGACTTAATATTACTTGGACAAAATAATCCTACTAATAAAGAAGAAACAGAAGCGTATGCCGCTCTTGATAACTGCTGGTCTGCATTTGAAATAATGGGAGTTTCACTGCTTGATATGTACGTTTGGCAATGGATGTACGAAAATCCTGATGCAAACCCAAAAGAACTACAACAATCCGTAAAAAAAATGGCTATTGAGGTTTGGAATGATTATTATTACCCAGTTTTTGGTGTTAAAGACTCTCCTATCCTTGCAATCTATTCGCACATGATAACCTCTCCCTTGTATTTAGCTAATTATCCTGTTGGACACCTAATAGAATTTCAAATTGAACAATACGTTAAAGACAAGCAATTCGCTGATGAAATCACTCGTATGCTTCTGCAAGGGCAAATAATCCCTCAAGAATGGATGAAAGGTGCTGTCGGTAGTGAAATATCTGGACAACCGACTTTAATGGCGGTAGAGAAGGCTTTGAAAACTATTTAATAGAGTTTGTCCATAATGCTGAACATCTCATCTGTGTTATTAGAAGCTCTGCTTACTGCGACACTTCGGCGTTGCTCAGTGCTGGCAGGCTTACTTCGGCAGGCACATCGCATGAACTCGTCGTTACACTCCTCGGTTCGACAAGCAAGCCAACACTTAAAAATAAACGATAGCCAAAATTCTTTTAAAGAAAAGCAACAATAATCGCTAAATATTATTACTTTTGTCCGAAATTTCATTGATACACAGTAGTCATATTATTTGTTTGCTGATGACTTTGGGATTAAGCAAATAAATGATTACTAATTATAACTTTTATTGTAGATGACAAAAATTATTGAAAAATACGCAGAACTTCCCAAGCCTTTTAGAAAACCACTTTGGCAATGGTGGCACAAAAAACTGAATAAATTTGACGGCGAAAATATTGCCAATTTTATGAATTACGGTTTTGAATACTTAAATGGAGACACTCGCATACAATTAAAAGATCAAGATGAAACTGACAGATATTGCATACAATTGTACGACCACGTTGTAAGTAGAGAAGATTTAAAAACAAAAGACGTTCTTGAGGTAGGTGCTGGAAGAGGCGGAGGAGCGTCTTACATTACTCGATACTATAGTCCCAAAAGCTATACAGGAATGGATATCACTAAAAGTAGTATTGATTTCTGTAATAATCATTACAAAGATGTAAAAGAATTAAGTTTTAAACATGGAAACGCTGAAAAATTACCTTTCGAAGACAATTCTTTTGACTTTGTGGTTAATGTTGAGTCTGCCAGATGCTACAACAATCAGGTTGCGTTCTTTAACGAAGTTTTTCGTGTATTAAAACCAGAAGGAAAATTACTACTTGCCGACATGGTATATCCCAAAGAAATAGAAGGTTTACGTAACATGATGAAAGAATCTGGATTTAACACAATACACGAAACAAATATTTCACCAAACGTAGTCTCAGCATTAGAAAAAGACTCCGAAAGAAGAGAGATTCTTATTGACACAAAAACGCCCAAATTCTTTAGAAAAGCCTTTAAAACATTTGCTGGAACAGTTGGAACATCAAGATATGATAATTTTGCAACTGGAGTTTTTCAGTATTGGAGTTTTGTCTTAGAAAAACAAGCCAACTAAAACGATATAGCAAGTTTTAGCATGCTCATTACTTAGGGATTGTCAAGCAATAATGCTTTTTATTC
>CAYNKH010000223.1:0-4459 GCA_964397745.1 uncultured Bacteroidales bacterium
CGATGCACTGAACTTGCCGAAGTGAGCGACACCTAAGTGTCGAAGTGGGTTTTAGCGAAAGCCGAAATGTCTCGAAGCCACCGATAAAACAAAACTAACATAAACTTGTTTCAAGTTTTAGAATTAAGTACAAATATATTTTTGTACTTTTGTATCCTGTTTTGTAAAAGAATTTAAACAAAATAAAATGGAAAAAGAACAAGATAAGGTATTAAAAGAAGTAACCGAATCGGATTATAAATATGGATTTACTACCGAGGTTGAAGCAGATGAAATACCCGTTGGACTAAATGAAGATACTGTAAGACTAATATCTGCAAAAAAAGAAGAACCAGAATGGATGCTGGATTTTAGATTAAAAGCTTTCAGAAAATGGAAAACTATGAAAATGCCCGAGTGGGCTCATCTAAAAATCCCAGAAATAAAATATCAGGATATAATTTACTATTCTGCACCCAAACACAAAGTAGTTATAAACAGCCTCGACGAAGTGGATCCAGAAATAAAAGCAACTTTTGACAAACTAGGCATTCCGCTAGATGAACAAAAAAGACTTTCTGGTGTAGCAATCGATGCAGTAATGGATTCTGTGTCAATCAAAACTACCTTTCAAGAAACTCTTGCCGAAAAAGGTATAATATTTTGCTCATTTTCCGAAGCCGTAAAAGAACATCCCGATTTAGTGAAAAAATATATGGGAAGCATAGTTCCTTACGGAGATAATTTCTTTGCTGCACTAAATTCAGCGGTCTTTAGTGACGGCTCATTCTGTTATCTTCCAAAAAATGTTCGTTGCCCAATGGAATTATCAACATATTTTAGAATAAATGCCATTAATACTGGACAATTTGAAAGAACACTTATTATCGCAGAAGAAGGGAGTTATGTGAGCTATATGGAAGGCTGCACAGCGCCAATGAGAGACGAAAATCAGCTACATGCTGCAATTGTCGAAATTGTCACAATGAAAAATGCAGAAGTAAAATACTCAACAGTCCAAAATTGGTATCCTGGAAACAAAGAAGGAAAAGGAGGAATTTTTAATTTCGTTACAAAACGTGGAATATGTAAAGGAGATAATTCCAAAATCAGTTGGGCACAAGTAGAAACAGGCTCAGCAGTTACATGGAAATATCCAAGCACTATTCTCAAAGGAGACAATTCAAGTTCAGAGTTTTATTCAGTTGCTGTAACAAACAATTATCAACAAGCCGATACTGGTACAAAAATGATACATCTCGGCAAAAACACTAAAAGCACAATCGTTTCTAAAGGAATTTCAGCCGGAAAAAGTCAAAATTCATATAGAGGATTAGTGAAAGTAAGCAAAAATGCACAAAACGCACGAAACTTCTCACAATGCGACTCCCTCCTACTTGGCGATAAATGCGGAGCTCATACGTTTCCATACATCGAGGTAGAAAACGAATCCGCAATAGTTGAACACGAAGCTACAACATCAAAAATTAGCGAAGACCAAATTTTTTATTGTAATCAACGAGGCATCGCAACCGAAGATGCAATTGGCTTAATTGTAAACGGATATGCAAAAGAAGTTATCAATAAACTTCCTATGGAATTTGCCGTTGAAGCTCAAAAATTATTGCAAATAAGTTTAGAAGGCAGTGTTGGATAATGATAGAAACAAATTACGACATATTACAAAAAATTACCAATATTGATTTTGCCTTAAACAAAAGACTAAACGAGTTGTGCGAAAATCCAGATTTAGTGGATGCATATATCGAGTACGCATTATCAGAAAACAAATTTGCGTGGAGAGCTTCGTGGGTAATTTCACACTTCGCAAGCAAACATCCCGAAAAGGTTCAACGATTTGCAAATACACTAGTTCATAATTTAAACAACATATCGAAAGACGGACATATTCGCGAAACACTAAAGACAATATGCAATCTCAAACTTGACGAAAACCAAACAAGCATCATGTTTGATTTCTGTATAAATATACTCGAAGATAACAAAAAACAAGCATCGGTAAGAATGATTGCATTTCACTTTGTATTGCAAGTAGCTGAAGAATATCCTGAAATACAAAACGAAATTTCAATTATCGTAGAAAACATAAAAGATTATTTATCACCAGGAATTAGAAACTCATTTATCAAAAGATTAAACAAATTAAAAAACAATTAAATATTATGTTAGTAATAAAAGACTTACATGCAGAAATAAATGGTAAAAAGATACTAAACGGGATTAATCTCGAAGTAAAGCCAGGAGAAGTTCACGCTATTATGGGACCAAATGGTTCAGGAAAATCAACTTTAGCAGCTATTTTGGCAGGAAAAGAAGATTTTGAAGTTACAAAAGGCGAAATATATTACGAAAATCAAGATCTATCCGAAATTAGTGTCGAAGAGCGTGCAAAAAAAGGAATCTTTTTAAGTTTTCAATATCCAGTAGAAATACCTGGAGTAAGCATGATCAACTTTATGAAAACTGCCGTTAACGAACAACGCAAATATAAAGATTTAGCTCCTATGAGCTCGGCAGAGTTTCTAAAATACATGCGCGAAATGAAAGACCTTGTAGAATTAAAATCAGACCTCGCAAATAGATCGGTAAACGAAGGCTTTTCGGGTGGAGAAAAAAAACGAAACGAAATTTTCCAAATGGCAATGCTAAAACCAAAACTCGCAGTACTTGACGAAACAGACTCAGGATTAGATATAGATGCACTAAGAATTGTTGCAAATGGAGTAAATAATCTAAAATCTTCCGAAAATGCAGTTATCGTAATTACTCACTATCAAAGATTATTAGACTTTATTGTTCCCGATATAGTGCATGTGCTTTACGAAGGAAAAATTGTAAAATCTGCTGGTAAAGAGCTTGCTTATGAGCTTGAAGAAAAAGGATATAACTGGATTAAAGAAGAAATCGAAGCTTAAAACTATTTATTATGGACATTCAAAAAACTTATGAAAATTATATCAATATTTTTCAACAAGTCTCGCCTGATTTCAAAAAAAATGATGCTGATATAGTGTTTCAAACTAGACTAAAAGCATTTGAGAATTTTAAAAAATCTGGGATTCCCGACCATACTCACGAAGACTACAAATACGCAGGAATTGCCCAAATTTGTAACAAAGAATACGAGTTCACAACTAAATCACGCGGAGCCTTAGTAGATCTCAACACTTACTTCCGTTGCGAAGTCAAAGATATGGACACTCACGTAATTCTTCTTTCAAATGGCGAATATTATGAAAACAACGAGAAACTCAAAGGGATTGACGATAATATAATTATCTGCGGATTAAAAGAAGCTAAAACTAAACATGCAGAAATTATTAATAAATATTACAACCAACATGCAGGCTCGTCTAATGATGGATTTGTAAATTTAAACACAATGCTTTCTAATGACGGACTTTTTATTTACATCCCTAAAAATGCAAAACTAAATAAAGCAATTCAACTTGTTAACTTAACTCACGGCTTTGGCAATAAAAATATTTTTAAACGAAATCTCATTATTTTAGAAGAAAACACCGAGCTAAACATGGTTATATGTGATCACACACTAAATACCAGCAACAATTTTGTTATTGACGTTACCGAATCCTTTATTGGCAAAAATGCAAATTTAAAATATCATGCGCTTCAAAACGAACCCAATAAATCGGGAGTAATAAATTCGCATTTTATAAGATTAGATGAACACGCAAATGCAAGCACATTAGCTTTATCACTGCACGGTGGGATAATCCGTAATAATTTCTTTGTTCAACTTGCTGGACGTTTTAGCGAAGCCAACTTATTCGGTTTAAATCTTACAGACAGAGAACAACGCGTGGACAATTTTTCTATTATCGACCATATAGTACCCGATTGCAATAGCAATGAGCTTTTTAAAGGAATTATTGACGAAAAAGGTAAAGGAGCTTTTGCTGGCAGAATTATTGTCCGACCCGATGCACAAAGAACCCTAGCATATCAGTCAAATAAAAATCTTTGCTTAACACCCGATGCTAAAATGCGAACAAAACCACAACTCGAAATTTATGCAGACGATGTTAAATGTAGCCATGGAGCCACAGTAGGACAACTAGACGAAACTGCTCTATTTTATCTAATGCAAAGAGGAATAAATAAAAAAGAAGCACGACTAATGTTAATGTTCGCATTTGCTAACGATGTGCTACTAAAAATAAATATTGAACCTCTACGCAAACGTATCTCAGGACTAATAAACTCCAGACTAAGAGGCGAATTCTCTAATTGCAGCCATTGTTTACTAAATTGTAACGGATAATAAAAACGCTTCCACACCAAGGAGTATGAACTATGTGCTGCGATACATTGCAATGGGCTGAGCCTACCGAATGAGCAACGCCGAAATGTCGCGAAGCCACGTTTGTGGAGCTAAGGGGAGTCGAACCCCTGACCTCTTGACTGCCAGTCAAGCGCTCTAGCCAACTGAGCTATA
>CAYNKH010000224.1:0-4459 GCA_964397745.1 uncultured Bacteroidales bacterium
TAAACTCTAATGTAATTGCTCAGAATGTTGGAACAATGCAAAACGACACTCTTATTAATTATATTGATATTAATAAAAACAAACAAGGTAAGTGGATTAAGTATTACGACAGCGGTAAAATCAAGTATAAAGGGTTTTTTATAAATGACCAACCAACTGGCACTTTTATGTTTTATCATTCAAACGGTAAAATAAAATCGGTAATGAATTATGATGATAAAGGCTATGCTACTACCGAAATTTACTGGAGAACTGGTAAAGATGCTGCAAAAGGTCAATATAATGATAAAAAAGACCGAATTGGAGAATGGAAAATATATTTCGAAGATGGAACATTAGCGTCAGTAATAAATTATAACGATATTGGACAAGCAAGCGGAGAAGTGATGATGTATTATCCTAATACTAATCGCAAAGTTCTTCATTGTCATTATAAAGACGGAAAAAAACATGGATATTACGAAAAATTCTTCCAATCAGGATTAAAACAAGAAGAAGGACCTTATAAAAACAATCTTAAAGAGGGATTGTGGAAACTTTATACGCCCGAAGGTGTTATAGAAGAGCAAGGAATGTTTGTAGAGGGACGTAGAACTGGCGAATGGTTAGTTTTTACTGATGATAAAGGAATAGATACTGTGAATTATGTAATGGGACGCCCCGATAATTATGATGAGTTAATGGACGAATGGCGTAAGAAAGAAGAGTGGGCAAAAGAAAATCAACATCTGTTTAAACAACCCGAAGATTATCTTGATAATCCTTTTGAGTTTTTTAAACCATCAAGAATAAATAATCCTTATGGCAATTGATAGAATATAAATTATGAGTTCTGTAAATAAAGATAAAGTACTGCTTGCAATGAGTGGTGGTACCGATAGCTCGGTTGCCGCTTTGTTGCTTAAAGAACAAGATTGCAATATCGAAGGGATGACTTTTCGCTCTTACGACTCAATATCAAATGCTTGCATGGAGAAAGAATCTGGCTGCTGCAATGCCGATTCCTTGTTTGAAGCAAAAAAACTTGCTGAAAGTCTTGGGTTTAATCACCAAATAATTGACGTTAGAGATGTTTTTGAAAAAACTGTTATCGATAACTTTATAAACGAATATTTATCTGGACTTACTCCAAATCCTTGTGTGGTTTGTAATAAAACGATAAAATGGGGCAAAATGATCGAAGAAGCCGATAAACTTAATTGTAAATATCTTGCAACTGGTCATTATGCACAGGTGGTTTTCGAAAATGATAGATATTTTTTGCGACAAGGCGTTGATAAAACCAAAGACCAAACTTACTTTTTGTGGACATTGACGCAAGAAAATCTTTCACGAACAATATTCCCGCTTGGATTACTTACCAAAACCGAAGTTCGCAAAATTGCTCGTAAAAATAATTATGAAAAACTTGCCTCAAAACGCGAAAGTCAAGAAATTTGTTTTATCCCTGATGATGATTATCGCCGCTTTTTAAGGGAAAGAATGCCAGACATCGACAAAAAAATTGGACAAGGAGATTTTATTAACACTTCTGGTAACATAATTGGAAAACATAGAGGATTTCCCTTTTATACCATCGGACAACGTAAAGGACTTGAAATTGCAATGGGATACCCTGTTTATGTTTTAAAAATTGATGCTGATAATAATATTATTACTTTAGGAACTCGTGATGAATTATTCAGTGACGAATTAGTTATTACAAACATCAATTTAATGAAATATGCACAAATACCAGAAAATATGGAGGCGGTTTGTAAAATTAGATATAATAATCATGGTGAAAGCTGCATAATTAACCAGAATGATGATAAAATCCATATTCAATTCAAAAATTATGTGTCTGCAATAACACCAGGGCAATCTGCTGTAATATACGAAGGAAATGATGTTGTTGCTGGAGGTATTATTGCTAAAATTTTGTAATTTTGTTAAATGAATAAATACTTATTAATATTAGTAAGCTTCATAATTGCATTTGCACTTTTCACGGCATGTACCGATGAAAATCCCGAGCCTAATGATGTCTTTTTCGGATATAAGTACTTTCCACTCAAAACTGGAGAGAGTATGATATATAAAATTACTGAAATAAATATTGACAAACCTTCAAATGTATTTGATACAAGTGTTTACTTTATCAAAGAACTTATTGATATCCCTTTAATTGATAATGAAAACGATACTGCTTATCGAATTGAACGTTATTATCGAAAATTTGAAAACGAAAAATGGATTATTCATAGTGTTTGGACTTCAAAAACCACCTCTCTAACTGCCGAAAAAACAGAAGAAAACCAGAGATTTGTAAAAATCAGATTTCCAGTAAAACAAAATTACACTTGGAATGGAAATTTATATAATGACCTCAAAAATCAAGATTATTGGATATCATCATATAATACTTCTTTTTTGCATGAGAATTTTAGCTTTGATTCTTGTCTTACTGTAATGCACGACTCATCCAAATCGCTTATACATCTTAATCGAGCTTACGAAGTTTATGCTTATAATCTTGGTTTGATTTACAAAGAGCAAACTTATATCAATTCGCAAGAAGTAATTTATGAAATCCCAATCGAAGAACGTGTTACAACAGGCACAATATATATTCAGGAGTTGGTTGAGATTGAGTGATTTGGTGGCTCGTAGAGACGTACGACCGTACGTCTCTACGAGCCACCAAAAGTACGGTAGTACGTCTCTACGAGCCGCCAAAAGTACGGTAGTACGTCTCTCTAATAAAAATCGCAACCAAAAAACCTAAATTTCCCCAAAAACTTATTATCTTCGCAAATGCAATATAACAAATGCAATAAATTTTGGTAATTAAATAAAAACGATGAAAATACGATTGATAATTGTGGCATTATTTTTAGGAACTGTGCTTTTCGCACAAGTTGCACCTAATAAATATTATATTGAGTTCACTGATAAAAACAATAACGGATATAGTCTCAATAATCCTGAAGAGTTCCTTACAGAAAGGTCTTTACAACGGAGAGCAAATCAAGGAATTTTACTGTCCGAAAGCGACCTTCCTGTAACGCAAACTTATGTTGATTCTTTGAGTACTCTCGGTTTACAGGTGCTTAATACGTCAAAATGGTTTAATTCAGCTACTGTTTATACACTTGATAGTACACTTATTGACTCTATAACTTACTTAAGTTTTGTTAGTAATTCAGTGAAATATCTGCCATATCCAGAAGGTGAGACACAAGAAGTTAATCAGCAGTATAAAAAAATACGTGAGACAAATCCACGAACGGAAAAATCTGACTATTATGATTATGGCGAGAGTGCTGTTCAGATTAAGATGACAAATGCTCATAAACTGCATAACGAAGGCTACAGGGGAGAGGGAATGATGATAGCCGTTACTGATGCTGGTTTTACTGGCTTGCCAAATCTGCCGTCTTTTGATTCTATTTATAATGATGATAGAGTTTTAGCGACAAGGAATTTTGTACACGGTGGAGATACTGTATATAAATATAGTACTCACGGTATGAGGGTATTCTCGATTTTGGCAGCAAATTATCCTGGTAATTTAATTGGAAGTGCTCCTCAAGCAACATATTTATTATTGATGTCAGAAGACCCTGCTTCTGAAACGTTTATTGAAGAATTAAATTGGATAGCAGCAGCCGAATATGCCGATAGTTTAGGAACTGATATTATTAATGTTTCCTTGGGTTATATAAATTTTGATACACCCGAATTTGCTCACTCTTATGAAAATCTTGACGGCAGACAAGCCATAATTAGTTATGCATCGACTGTTGCAGCTCGCAAAGGAATTATTGTTGTTGCCGCTGCTGGAAATGAAGGTGCAGACGAAACTCATCCATGGATTTCGGCACCTGGAGATGCCGATAGTATTGTTACGGCTGGTGCAGTCTGGGCAGACGAAACTTATGCGTCGTTTAGCTCAATCGGACCAAGTTATGACGGAAGAGTAAAACCAGATATAGTCGCAATGGGAGGGGGGACATATAACCAAAATACTGACGGCTCAATAGGAACTGGAAATGGAACTTCCTTCTCAGCTCCACTCTTATCAGGAATGATAGCCTGTCTATGGCAAAAATTCCCAAATAAAACTAATATGCAAATTATTGATGCTGTTAGGCAATCTGGACATTTATATAATACGCCAACCATATACCTTGGCTACGGAATTCCAAATTTTGAACACTCTGCAATAATTCTTGATGTGGGAGAGTATAAAGCTCCTGATAATAGTTGCTCGGTCTTCCCAAACCCTTTTAGTAACGATTTTTCATTGCAGTTTAATAATAATGAGGGAGATTCTATTGAAATTTCGATTTTGGATATTAACGGACGAAAAACATACTTGTGGATGGAGCATACCGCCAAGGAAAAAAACACTATACTGAAAATTGATGATTTGCAAAACTTTAAACCAGGAACTTATATAATTACAATTAATTTA
>CAYNKH010000225.1:0-4376 GCA_964397745.1 uncultured Bacteroidales bacterium
GTGATTCTGTGATTCTGTGATTCTGTGATTCTGTGATTCTGTGATTCTGTGATTCGGTAATCGGTAAATCGGTTCGACGACTTAGAGTGGATTGGGAAAAAAGTGTTTTTACGAAAAAAAATCTTAAACACAAGGAATACAAAGTAAGCACGAAGGACACAAAGGGAAAAGTGAAGAGCGCTGCACTGCGATGTGTTGAGCCAGTCGAAGTACGCTTGCCAGCACTGAGCGACGCCGAAGTGTCGAAGTAAGCTTGCTAGCACTGAGCGACGCCGAAGTATCGAAGTGGACACAAAGGGAAAAGGGAAGAATGAGAATAATCGCAAAAAACACAAAAAGATACGTGACACTCGTGCTACAAATAAATCCGAGTGAACAAACGGGATTAGTTTAGACAAAAAAGGTGGAAAAGAACAATGTCTTTTCCACCTTTATCAAAGTTTTTAGATGTTTTTATTCTTTCTTTTTCTCAATTGGTAAAACCCCAGCCATTTCGCCAATCACATTAACGAGGTCGGAGCCAGTTGGGACAACGATTTTAGCATTATCTTTAAGTGAAATTTCGAGAGTTTCAAGTTTCTTAAGAATCTGTGCATTACCTACAAAATATTTATCTGCAGCTTCATTAACTAGTTTTATAGCTTCAGCTTCACCTTCGGCGTGTAAGATTTGAGATTGTTTATAACCTTCAGCCTCTTTAATTTTAGAACGTTTTGTTCCATCAGCGGATGTTTCGGCAGCAGTAGCGTAATCGATTGCTGCAATTTTTTCATTTTCGGCTTTAACAACCTTGTTCATTGTTTCCTGCACATCACTTGGTGGGTCTATTTGTTTTAGTTCTGTACGAACAATATCAATCCCCCATGATTTTGTCTCATCACATAATGTTTTATGGAGCTCAGCGTTAATTTTCCCTCTCTCACTATTTGCAGACTTTAGCGTTAAAGTTCCAATTATATTCCTCAAAGTTGTACGTGCAAGATTAACAATCTGCCACTGATAATTATCGACATTATACTGAGAACTTTTAACACTTTGTTCATCCATATTTACCTTAAAATAAACTTGAGCGTCAACGCTTGCATTAAGATTGTCATTTGTAATAATTTCTTGAGGCTGAGCATCAACCATTTGCTCAGTAGTATTTACTTTATACAATTTATCAATTCCAGGAATAATCCAGTGAAAACCAGGATTAGCATATTTTGAATATTTTCCAAGCCTTTCAACTAAACCTCTGTGAGTTGGTCGAATAATTCGGATACCTGAAATCAAGAAAGCTAGCACAAGTGCACCGATAATAAAATAATATTGCATTTCCATAATAATAATTTTAGTTAGTTATAATTTAAGATTAGTCAAAGATAAGTTAAAAATGTATAAGATGTGATAATGTTGTAAATAATTAACAAAAATATAACAACGCAAACTATTTTTTCAAAGTTTTTATTACAAACCCCATTACAATAGTTCCGATTATTCCTGTTGCCACGACCACGATTTTAGCTGGTATGCTATTTATAAAAAAACCTACAGAAAAGGCAATCATTAACCACATTACTAATATGGAATATATCTTTGTTGACAGAGGAATAGCTTTGTTTTCTTTGTATCGATATATGTATTTTCCTAAAAATTTATTATTTATAAGCTTATTATACAATTTGTCGCTTGACCTAATATAAAACCAAGCAGCCAGCAACATAAAAGGTGTTGTTGGCAATCCGGGTACCACAATCCCAATTATCCCCAAGAATACAGATAAACTGCCAAGTACTATGTAAAGGATTTTTATCATCAACTCGCAAAAATAGAAAAAAAGGCTAATCTAATCTGATTAATCTTCGGTGATACTAATAAGTTTTTTACGATAAACTGAAAACAGTGAAGATTTACTAATAATTCCGATGTATTTTCCGTCTTGCACTACTGGGAGATTCCAAGAATCACTTACATTAAATTTATCCATAACTTCTTGCATAGTATCGCATGCGTCAACCACGATATTAGGCACTCTCATAAGCTGTCTAACCCATGTGTTTTGATAAAGTTCTTGCTGAAACATAATATCTCTGATGTCTTCGACATAAACTATTCCTTCCAATTTACCATCATCATCAATAACAGGAAAAATATTTCGTTTAGATTTAGAGATATAATTAACAAGTTCTCCGAGATTTGCCTCAACTGGTACTTTTTGCAGATTATTTTCCAACACATTTTCGATTGTAAGAAAATTTAAGACTGCTTTATCTTTATGGTGAGTGATTAATTCGCCTCTCTTTGCCAAATGGAAAGTAAAAATAGAATGAGGTTCAATTATTTTCACAATAATAAACACTACTGTAACAGCCATCATTAGAGGTACAATTAGTTCGTAGCCTGAGGTGATTTCTGCAATTAGAAACAGACCTGTTAAGGGTGCATGAAGGACACCACTAAGACATGCCGCCATTCCAACCAAGGCAAAATTACCAGGCGACAAAATTACCTCACCAGCAATAATATTAACCGAAAAAGCAAACAAATATCCAGTCATAGCTCCCGTAACTGCCGAAGGAGCAAATATCCCTCCTACTCCTCCTGCTGCAATTGTGATACTTGTTGCCACAACTTTAAGTAAGATTAGCGAAAGCATCAATATTACAAATAATAATGCTGATGAGCCAATTTCGTTAAACATAAATGCGTTGCCAGAGAATGCGTCCAAATCTCCATTAAGCAAATGAGTAACACTTAAATAACCTTCACCGTACAATTGTGGAAATACATACAATAAAAGTCCAAATAATAATCCTCCGATAGCAATTTTTACTAAGTCATTTTTTATTTTTTCAAATACCTTCTCGATATACAAGAAAGTTCTTGTAAAATATAATGAAACAAAAGCCACAATTACGGCAAGGAGCAAATAATAAGGTATATTTCCAGCCAAAAATGATTGCGTTATAGTATATTGAAAAAGCATACCTTCGCTATATAACAAATGCGTAACAATTGTCCCAGTTGTTGAAGCTAGCAAAAGCGGTATCAGAGAAAATCGAGTAAGATCTATCATTAGGACTTCGATTGCAAACACTACTCCAGCTATTGGCGTATTAAAAATGGCCGAGATTCCAGCGGCAGAACCGCAAGCTAGCAAAACAGTAATTTCTTTATAATTCATTCGTAGCCAACGGCCTAAATTTGAGCCAAACGCACCGCCAGAGCTTATTACAGGAGACTCAAGACCGACAGAGCCACCAAATCCGGCAGTAAAAACTGCACCTAAAACGGAACTCAATATTTTATGACGCTCCATTTTCGAATTTCGTCTCGAAATAGAATATAAGATAGCCTGTACATTGTGTTTGCTATTGTCTCGCAGTATCCACTTTTTCATTATGTAGGTAATCAAGATACCTATGGTAGGAAGTACAAATAAAAGCAATCGAATTTCGGTAAAGCTTTCAGCTAAAATAAAATCGCGCAGATAAAATACTGCTGATTTTAATCCGTAAGCCAAAAAACCTGCAATTAAACCAATTATCAAACTGCAAAACAAGAAAAACTGGCGTTCATTACGTCTTACAATGCTCCAAAGATGAATTTTATTAAATATATTTCGAGGTTTGGACATTAATTTCACATTTTTTAATCTTCACGAAAATAAGAATAAATTTAACAAAAGAAAATAAGAAAATTCTTTTTACTACAAATTTGGTGAATTAATTCACGATTTTGAACAATAATATAGAAAGGTCAGGAGTTTTGAATATTTAAAAAACCAACTGATAAACCCATTTCCACACGCCTAATAAATGGAAGGAGAAAACAATAATAATTACGACTAAAAACATGCGTACAAACTTTGAACCTCTTTTTATCACAACATTTGCACCAACAATACCGCCAATAATATTGCCAATAGTTACAAAAAGAGCAACTAACAAATCGACTTGTCCATTTATCAAAAAAATCACTAAAACAATTGGGGCATACATCAAAACAAGAAAAACCTTGAGAGCATTAGCCTGCACCAAATCATAACCAACATTTAAGACTAAAGCAACAAGTAAAATTATTCCTACACCTATATGTAAAAACCCTCCATAAAAACCTATAAACGTAAAAATTAGTAACTGTAAAACTCCAGTTTTAGATTGTCGTTCAACAGATTGACCTTCGAGCCATTTTTTTGGATTATAAAACATTGGGAACATTAATATCAACAAAAAAACTGCCACAATTTTTTCGAATATATCACCATCTATTGAAATGGCCACTTCTGCTCCAAAAACTGAACCGATAATCATTGGTATTCCGAGTAAAAGTCCTTTTCGTAAAGCAAGTTTATTCTTTTTATAATATTTGAATGAAGATGCAGCAGTTTGAAA
>CAYNKH010000226.1:0-4350 GCA_964397745.1 uncultured Bacteroidales bacterium
ATTCTTAAAATTTTATTGTTTAAATAAAGTAACTGATAAAAACATGAAGCTATACATAACTATAATTTGTTGTCTCCTTTTATGTGCAAATACAAAAAGCCAATCGCTGGAAATAGTAAATGCAAAAGAGGCTTTTGAAATTATTAATTGTCGCAAAACCATAAATACAATTATAATTGATGGCAGAAGCGATGCAATGTTTGCAGAAAAACATATCGCAGGAGCAATTAATATTGATGCTTTTAGTGATTCAGCTAATACAGAATTAAAAAAACATTTAGAAACAAACGAAATTATTGTTTACTGCACAAATCAACGAAGAGCAGAATTACTAATTGAAAAATTAAACGAACTTCAATATAATGGCAAAATAATATTTATCATCGATGGGCTAAACACCTGGATTTCATTAGGATATGAAACAGTTCGTGATTGATTGCAATTCTATTTTCCAAACGATATCGTCTCCACAAATTTTCTCAATCTTGCTAAAGTTTCTTCCTTTCCTATGATTTCGATTATATCAAAAACATGAGGTCCTTTTCCTGCACCTACTAATGCTAATCTAAATGGTGACATTACTTTACCAAAACCAATTTCCGAACTTTCGAGCCATGATTTAATAACAGATTCTGTATTTACAGCAGTAAAACCATCAATATTTGTTAATTTTTCAATTAATGTTCTCATAAGTTCTGCTGTACCTTCTTTTACTGCTTTTTTCAAAAATGCCTCATCATAATTATCTGGTGCTTGAAAAAAGAAATATGCTTCTTCCCAAAGATCGTTTACAAAACTCACTCTTTCTTTAAGCATATCAGAAATGCGAACAAGAATTTTACTATTTGTATTTATTCCTTTTTGGATTAGGAACGGCATAAAAAGTTCCGAAATTTCTTCGCCAGATTTTTTTATAAGATATTGATGATTAAACCATTTTGTTTTTTCGGGATCAAAACGGCTTCCACTGTTACCAACTCTATCCAAAGAAAAAGCATCGATAAGTTGCTCCATAGAAAATATTTCCTGTTCTGTTCCTGGGTTCCAACCCAAAAGAGCTAACATATTAATAAGTGCCTCAGGAAAATATCCATCTTCACGATATCCACGATAAACCTCATCATTTGTGTTCCATTGAGTAGGAAAGACAGGAAAACCCATTTTATCGCCATCACGTTTGCTAAGTTTTCCTTTTCCTGTTGGTTTTAAAATTAATGGTAAATGTGCAAATTCGGGTGCTTTCCAATCAAATGCTTCGTAAAGTAAAAAATGAAGCGGTAATGATGGTAACCATTCCTCGCCCCTAATTACATGAGTAATCTCCATTAAATGGTCATCCACAATATTTGCAAGATGATATGTTGGCAAACCGTCTGTTTTCATTAAAACTTTATCATCAAGTTCGCTTGTATTAAACTTAACTTCGCCACGAATAATGTCATTTAGTTCAAGAACTCGGTTTTCAGGCATTTTAAAACGTAAAACATAAGGCGTATTGTCCGCCAACATTTTTTGAACCTCATCATTCGAGATTGTCAGGCTATTTTTTAAATGTTTACGAGATTCATGATTATAGACAAACAATTCTTTGTTTTGCTCAGCTTCTGTGCGTAAATTATCTAATTCCTCAGGAGTATCAAATGCCATATAAGCCCAACCTGCATCTAAAACTTGTTTAGCATATTTTGAATAAATATCTTTACGTTCACTCTGACGATATGGTCCAAAATCACCACCTTCTTGAGTACCTTCGTCGAACTCAATTCCACACCAATTAAGCGATTCCATTATATATTCTTCAGCTCCCTCAACAAATCGGGTTTGATCGGTATCTTCGATACGAAGAATCATTGTTCCATTATTTTTCTTTGCAAACAGATAGTTAAACAAAGCAGTTCTAACTCCTCCAATATGCAAAGGTCCTGTTGGACTAGGTGCAAAACGTACTCTTACCATAATTCAAGTAATTAATTTAGTGCAAAAATAGAAAACTTAAAAGACATTGAAAATCTTAATTGCGAAAGATTTTAATAATTTAAGTTTTTTTCCACCGTTCGCTCGGCTTTGCAATCCGCGTAATGTCATAATCCGAATGCTATTATTTTTTATTTAAACGTAATTAACTGTTGAACAGAGGAACAAAACAACTCATTTCCACAATCATCAATTAACAGTATAATAATTTGAGTTTTATTTTTACATTTGTGCTTTCTTTAAAATTACTATTATGGAAGGTGCTGTTTCAGACGTTAGAACAAAAGAAGTTCAAGGTAAAAATATACCGACAAATTACTCCGCTTTAACAATATTGGTTACTGTATTTTTTTTCTGGGGCTTTATTGCCGCTGGAAATTCAGTTTTTATCCCATTTTGCAAACATTATTTTAGTCTTGACCAATTTCAAAGTCAGCTAATTGATTTTGCTTTTTATTTAGCATATTACATTGGGGCTTTAGCATTGTTTGCTTATGGAGCCTTTGGAGGTAACGACCCTGTGGCAAAAATGGGATATAAAAAATCTATTGTTGTTGGATTATTATTATCTGCCGTTGGAGCAGGAGTAATGATTTATGCAGTTGATATTAATACCTTTTTAGGAATGCTTATTGGACTTTTTATTATGGCATTAGGCTTCTCCTTACAACAAACTGCTGCCAACCCGTTTGCAATTGCACTTGGTAATCCTGCTACAGGTGCAGGACGAATAAACTTTTGTGGTGGCGTAAACTCATTTGGTACTGCAATAGGTCCAATAATTGTTGCAATTGCTTTATTTGGCTCAACAGCCGCTATTACTGACGACAAAATTGCTTCGCTTGGACTTGATAAAGTAATGATTTTATATTCTGCTGTAGGTTTATTATTCCTGTCAGCGGCTGCATTGTTTTTCTTTTCAAAAAAAGTCCCTGCTGGTATATCAACCGAAAAAACCGAAAAATCTCAAAAAGCTTTTTATGCACTTATAATACTCACAGTTTTATTGATTTTAATGTTTGCACCAGTATTTCAATCATACACTAAAGATACTGCACATCTTACAAAAGAAGCACTTTTAGATCTTGAAACTTATCGAATGGCATGGTTGTTTGGAGCACTTGCTGTGGTAGTCATAACTTTATTAGTTGTCAAATCAAGAGCTGCAAAAAAGCCTAAAGGTTGGGGTGCAATGCAATATCCACAACTTGTACTGGGAATGCTTGCTATTTTTGTTTATGTAGGTGTCGAAGTTGCCATAGTTAGTAACTTTGGTGAGTTATTACAAAAACCTGCTTTTGGTGGATATAAAGCTAGCGAAGTAGCTCCTTTTATTTCGATGTATTGGGGAAGTTTAATGATTGGAAGGTGGACAGGCTCACTTGCTGCGTTTGAATTAAAATCAAAACCTACAAAAATACTAATGATAGTTGTTCCGCTTGTGGCATTTGGAATAGTTTTGGCTGTAAATGCAATTTCTCAATATGATATTAAACCATTACTTTATTATGTGGTGCTTGTTATAGTACAGATAGGTGCATTTGCATACACTAAAAACAAACCAGCAAAAACTCTTATGACTTTCGGTATTCTTGGAATGATAATGATGATGATTGGTATTTTCACAACTGGCCAAATTGCTATTTATGCCTTTATGAGTGGTGGCTTATTTTGTTCAATAATGTGGTCTGCTATTTTTAATCTATCGCTTGCAGGTTTAGGTAAATATACAACTCAAGGTTCTGCGTTTTTAGTTATGATGATTCTTGGAGGGGCAGTTTTACCGCCAATGCAAGGAAAGATTGCGGATTATTTACAATCAGGTTCTAATATTGAAGGTTTTGGAATACACATGTCGTATTGGCTACCAGTAGCAGCATTTGCATATCTTACATTTTTTGCTTATTATGTAAATAAGTTACTTAAAAAACAAGGAATTGATTACGATGGGGCTGTGTAAATTACGTAAGTATTAAGAACTGTACAAGAATAAAAAACTATTGCGTAATAAAATTCAGACTCCTAATTTATTCGCAAATCAGCAATCCTCAGAATTGAAGATTAACCTTAAATTTATAGTGGAAATTTGACTTTACATTACCAACAAAAACAAATCAAATCTTATTTCTGCTAATAAATTGGAAGTAATGTAAACGTCAGTAAATAAATAAACAGACAAAAAGTAAATACTGACATTAATTCTAAAATTATCTATTACAGTTGGCTTTAGCCAACTTTGAAAGCTTTTGTTTCTTCAACTTGCTTTAGCATCATTGTTAAAATTAGGGAACTAATTGAATACGACAAAAAGGGCGAAAGTAGCTGATAATCAAGTGCAGATCAGGAGTTCTAAAATTTGAATAAACAAAAACATTC
>CAYNKH010000227.1:0-4336 GCA_964397745.1 uncultured Bacteroidales bacterium
CTAAAAAATACAGTTCTAACGTTATTATTTCAATTACAAACAAAAATTCAGAGCCTATGCCAGAATGTTACCATTATTTTTACATTTTAAACTCACATCCAAAAGCAATATCAGAAGAAATTCTATTTGATTTTAACGAACTCAAAGAATTCGATGATTTGTTAGCTGAGTTGCCTGAATACGAGCCGTCGGATTCGGTTTTGGAAAATATTTTCAAGCTAATCTAATATTACAGATTGCTTATTTGTGTAATCAGAGACTGTGCAAACAGTCTCTTTTTTATTGTATTTACACTAAACACCTCAAGAAAACTGCTATCAATTTCAAATGCTACGAAACAGATTTTTTTTACAGAATAATTGAGGTTTTTAATCAATTTCTTCGTTAATTTGTATAAAATAAAAATAGTAAAAAGATGAAGCAGATTATTGAATGTGTACCAAATTTTAGTGAAGGACGGGATATGTCCATAATCAAACAAATAACAGACGTTATTGAGCAAGTTGATGGAATTAAGCTATTAGACGTTGATCCTGGAGCAGCAACCAACCGAACAGTTGTTACTTTTGTAGGAGAACCTGAGGCTGTTTGCGAAGCAGCATTTGCAGCTGTAAAAAAAGCATCTGAAATTATTGATATGAGCAAACACAAAGGTGCTCATCCACGTTTTGGAGCAACAGATGTTTGTCCCTTAATTCCAGTTTCTAATATTACCATGGAAGAAACTGTAAAATATGCACACAAATTAGCCGAAAAGTTAGGGAATGAGCTAAACATTCCAATTTTCTGTTACGAAAGTGCTGCAAAAACACCAATCAGAAAGAATTTGGCTAATTGTCGCTCGGGAGAATACGAAGCACTATCAAAAAGAATAACTACAGTAGAATGGAAACCAGATTTTGGACCATCAATATGGAATGAGCACACAAAAAGAACTGGTGCAACAGGCGTTGGAGCAAGAAATTTCTTAGTCGCATATAATATCAACTTAAATACAACCTCGGTACACAAAGCCAACTCAATAGCATTTGATGTTAGAGAACGTGGACGAGTAAAACGTGAAGGACACCCCGTTACAGGAAAAATTGTGCTTGACAAAAACGGAAACAAAGTTAACGAACCAGGATTATTAAAATCTGTTAAAGCAATTGGCTGGTTTATCGAAGAATACGGAGTAGCTCAACTATCAATGAACCTCACTGACATTAGTGTAACACCTGTTCATGTAGCATTTGATACAGTTTGTGAAAGAGCATGTGCTAACGGATTGCGTGTAACTGGATCGGAACTTGTTGGTGTTATGCCTTTACAAGCAATATTAGATGCTGGAAAATATTTCCTAAAAAAACAAGGTCGTTCTACAGGTATTGCAGACTCAGAAATAATTAAAATTGCAGTAAAATCATTAGGACTTGATGAACTAAAACCTTTTGATCCAAAGAAAAATATCATAGAATACATGATGGAAGAAGATAACGGAGAAAGACTAATTGACATGGATTTAGTAAAATTCTGTCATACTACCGCATCTGATGCTCCGGCTCCTGGAGGAGGCTCAGTTTCTGCTTACATGGGGTCGATGGGTGCTGCACTCGGAACAATGGTTGCAAACCTAACAGCTCACAAACATCGCCATTCAGATAAATGGATGGAATATAGCGACTGGGCAGAAAAAGGCAAATATTATCACGACACATTATTAAAAATGGTTGATGAAGACACAAATGCCTACAAAAAAATTATGGAAGCATTTGGATTACCAAAATCAAATGATGAAGAAAAAGCTAATCGCAAACAAGCTATTCAAAATGCAACAAAATATGCTATCGAAATTCCATTAAAAACAATGGAAATCTGTTGTAATAGTATGGAAGTTATGTTAGAAATGGCGAAAACAGGATTAGAAGCATCGATTAGTGATGCGGCAGTGGGGGCAATTGCTGCAAGAGCTGGCGTACAAGGAGCATATCTTAATGTCAGAATAAATACAGGAGGCTACGACGATAAAGAATTTGTTAATAAAGTAGTTAAAGAAGGTGCCGAAATTGAAAAGAAAGCACTCAAAATCGAAAAACAAGTGCTTGAATTAGTTAACAGTAAATTATAAATTTGTAATAAAAATAAAAACTAACAGGCTAACCTTATCAATCCTGTATTGCCGCGTCTAAGGTTTATTTTTTAATTTTATGAAATAAATACCTCCAAAAAGAGAAGGTATCGCTATATTGATTATATATATTAATAAAGATGAAAATAATATTGCCATGTCGCTGCTACTGAATATGCCAAGAAACAGTAAGGAGAATGAAATTCGTATGCCTAATTCAGCAAATGGAATGTTGGGTATTACGTGTACGGCTAAATAAATGCTTGATAATGCAAGCATTGCATCGGTATAACTTATTTTAATGTCAAAAAATAGTAAGGCAAGAAAAAATTGAAAAGTAAACACTAAATATCTGAGAATACTGTAAGTTAATGTTAAGACTTTTGTTTTCTTACTGATGTTTTGTGATGGGGTAAAGTTTTTTAAAGTTTTTTGAAAGAATTTACACCTTTTTAAAAATGCAATTATACTATTTACATTGAAATAAATTAAACCGCAAATTACTGTCATTGTAATACCAGTAATCAATATTATATTGTTTATGCTCTCGGTAGATGTAGATTTGATTAAGAAAAATTGGCTCAATATTGTAAAACCAGCAACACCAAATATTAAGGTAACAATAAACTGCGCCAAATCACCGTATAGTGTTAAACTCGTTCCTTCTTTTCGATTTTCTTTATTTAGAAATAATATTCTGCCAGCAAATTCGCCAATTCTATTTGGAGTTAAATTACCTATTGTAACACCAGTCCATACAGCAATAAACGCTTTTGATAGTCCAATTTTCTGAGTAGGTTTCATTAATTCCTTCCATTTTAGACTTTCTAAACACCAATTGACAATCATTAAAACTAAAACTGACAAAAATAGCAAGTATTGATAAGTGCTTATGTTATAAAAAAACAAGCCAAAAGATTTAATATCTGGCGAATTGTAAATTTTGTAAACAACAAAACCGTAGGACAAAATTGCGATTATATACTTTAAAGCATTTGTAAAAACCTTTTTGTACTTTTTAGGTATAGACATGTTGATTTTTACTCTTTGTTAATAATTGGCAATAGAATAAAAGAAGCTAATCCAGCAATTACAAGAATAAATGTTTGAATACCATGTACTATCAAAGCAAAAGCAGCAGCTTTTTCGGTTGCTATTCCGTATAGCACAAAAGTTTGAATAATCATAAAATGATATGCACCAATCCCGTTAGGGGCCGGGGCAACCATTCCAAAACTTCCAGCAACAAACACTATTAGAGCGGTAACCATCCCTAATTCTGCAAAACCTTCAAAGGCAAAAAAGCAAATATAAAGCATAAAAAAGTACATTGACCAAATAAAAACTGAGTGAACAAAGTACCAAAATGGGCTTTTTACTTTTTTTATACTTAAAATTCCTTTCCAAAAACTCTTTACAAACTCAGCCAATTTTTTAAATATTGGCATGTGGTCTAATTTTCCTTTCAAGAGTTTAATTAAAAATATTATTCCTATGCTTCCAACAATTATATAAGCTATAATCATTGGTAAGCTGATGAATTTTTGCAGTTTTACTCCTAAATCGGGATTGTTAGCAATAAATTGCGAAATTTGTGTCGATTGTAACAAAAACGCAAGAATTGTTACTAATACAAGCATTAAAACATCTGTAATTCGTTCGCTCACCATTGTGCCTAAAACCTTGCTAAAATTTTGCTTCTCGTATTTTGAAACTATTGCACACCGAGTAACTTCGCCCAAGCGAGGCAATGCAATATTGGCAAAATAGCCATTTAGTACTGCCATAAAAGTATTAGCAAACTTAACATTACTACCATCAGAATTTAATAGCATTTGCCAACGTATCGATCTACTAACATGACTCAATATCCCAATAATAAACATCGGTATAAACCACCAATAATTTACATTCTTTATCTCGGATAATATTGTATCAATGTCAAAATCCTTATAAACCAAGTAAAATAGACCAATCCCAATACTAATAAAAAGAATCGTCTTGATTATATTTTTATATTTTTTATTCAATTTATAATTATTTAGTGTCTCTAATAAGCCAGTATTTGTCCAAAATGTTCGAGAGCAATGTCTTTAACCTGATTCCCTTTTGTTTGGAAACCCTCAACCCGAACCGTGCCGCAGGCTAGCTCACGACCGCAGGGAGTAAACTCAAAACCCGAAACACTTCGACAAGCTTACTTCGACACTTCGGCGTTGCTCACTTCGG
>CAYNKH010000228.1:0-4268 GCA_964397745.1 uncultured Bacteroidales bacterium
TTTTTATTTACTCCGTAATGATATCCGAATTGACGAACAATAGATTCTAACATAGCTTTAGCATGAGCCATATCGCTGTAGCTTGAGAATGTTCTTTGTGATGCAATATATGATAAAGCTACAACGGATCCCCATTCGTTTATAGCATCTAGACGTTGTGCAACCGACAAAACTTTATGTAGTGATATTGCAGAAACATCAAGGGTTTTCTCCAAATAATCGTAATTTAATTCATGATAGGGAATATTTTTACGAACGTTTGGCGACATCCCAACTGAGTGCAGTACAAAGTCTATTTTGCCACCTAATATCTGCATTGTTTCCTCAAACAGGTCTTCTAACTCCGAAACTTCTGTAATATCAGCAGCAATAACTTGGGAGTTTGTTTTTTCTGCTAATTGAAAGATGTCTTTTTTGCGTAATGCTATGGGAGAATTAGATAATACAAACTCGGCTCCTTCTGTATATGCTTTTTCGGCAACTTTCCAGGCTATTGAGTTTTCATCTAATGCTCCAAAAATTAATCCTTTTTTTCCTTTTAATAAATTGTTTGTCATATATATATAATTTTATTTACTAACTGTAAAGCATTTATAATGTTCGGGTGCAAAAATACAAAGCAATACTGATATTGCAAATTTATAATGTACAATCGAGATTATTTACCTTTTTATTGCGGCATAATAGTCTTACACAGACTAATTTAGTGTTTGTAAATAGAGACGATGTTTGCATAAAATGTTTAGAATGTTTAGAATGTTGCTGTCGTATATTATGGAGAAACGTTTATTAAAAACTCAGTATAAACATTATATCTATACTGAGTTTGTAAACCGTGAGTTTATTAAAGGTTATTTACTAATTTATTTATTTTCCATTTATCTCATCAAGTATGTCTTGAATATCATCCTGACATCCTCCACAAACTGTACCAGCCTCAGTTTCTTCACCAACTTCTTCGACTGTTTTAAGTCCTTTTTCTTTAATTGCTTTTACTATTGTGGATTTATACACTTCCATGCAATTACAAATTATTTCATCACCGTTCATAATACTGTTTTTTTAGTTAATATAATTTAATTTAATCCGAAAATTTTCATGTCTTCTTCAACTGTTTTTATTGTTTGTACACCAAACAAATCTTGTACAGTTTTTAACAAATTTGGTGTTAACCAAGCTGGTAATGTTGGTCCTACGTGTGTGTTTTTAATTCCAAGGTATAATAGAGCCAAATGCACAATAACAGCTTTTTGTTCGTACCATGCAATATTAAATACTATAGGCAGCTTGTTGATGTCGTCAAGATTTAACACTTCTTTTAATTTAAGTGCTACAACTGCCCATGAGTAGCTATCGTTACATTGTCCTGCATCAAGAACTCGTGGAATACCGTTAATATCGCCTAAGTTTAGCTTGTTGTAACGATATTTTGCACATCCCGAAGTTAATATGACAGTATCTTTTGGTAATTGTTTTGCAAATTCGGTGTAATACTCACGAGTTTTTTGGCGAGCATCGCAGCCTGACATTACTACCATCTTTTTGATTGCACCTGAATTTACTGCATCTAAAATTTTATCGGCAAGTGCAAGCACTTGATTATGTGCAAAACCAATTGTTATTTCACCACTTTCAATTTCGGTTGGTGCTTTGCAAGTTTTTGCCAATTCAATAATTTCAGAAAAATCTTTGTGTCCGTTAGGTAGAGTTTTTGTAATCTTTTTCCAACTAGGCATTCCTGTTGCACCTGTTGTAAAAACTCGGTCGTTATAAGTTGCACTTTTACGAGGTGGTACAAGGCAATTTGTAGTAAATAAAATGGGTCCGTTAAATGACTCAAACTCTTCTAATTGACGATGCCATGCGTTTCCGTAGTTTGCTACTAGATGCTTATATTTTTTTAATTGAGGATAAGCATTTGCAGGTAACATTTCGGAGTGAGTATAAACGTCAATTCCTTTGCCCTCAGTTTGAATTAATAGTTGATTTAAATCTTTTAAGTCGTGTCCAGTAATTAGAATACCAGGATTTTTGCCTACACCAATTTTAACTTTTGTTATTTCTGGATTTCCATAAACCGAAGTGTTTGCTTTGTCTAATAGAGCCATTACTTTTACACCATATTCTCCAGTGCGTACAACCCAATTTAAAGCATCTTTTAGTTCGATAGGTTTGGTAATCATAACCAAACTTTCCTCCATAAAGTTAAAAATTTCTTGTTCTTCAAATCCTAAATTAAAAGCATGCTCAGCATAAGCAGATATACCTTTAATACCAAATAAAACATATTGTTTTAATCCACGCACGTCTTCGTTAGTATCGTAAGTTAGTGTTCCAACTTCTTTTGCTTTTTCGTTAAACTCAGCATCAGTTTTGCCATTCCAAGTAATTGAAGGGTGTTTCTCGTTAATGCTTACTTGTGATTTTAATTCATCACGAAACTTATTACAATCTTTAATTGCCTGCATAAGCGACTCATCATCAAAATTTGCATTAGTAATTGTCATAAACAAACAATTAGTAATGTGTTTACTAGCGGCGTTTGTGTCAATCCCTTTTTTTCTTGCTTCGATAGTAAGGTACGAAAGTCCTTGACATGCAAACATTAGCAAATCTTGAATATTGGCGGTTTCTTCGGTTTTACCACAAACCCCTTTAATTGTACAGCCTGTGTTTTTGACTGTCTCTTGACATTGATTGCAAAACATACTCATAATTTTTAGTATTCGTTAATTATTTAGTTTTTGTTAGTTCTGAAAGCCTGTTTCGGGATTCTTTTCTCCAAACTTCTCAGTAATAACACTAAGAATCTCGTTTCGAGTTTTCCCTTTTTTTTCTAATTCTTTAATAAGGATATAGGATTTAAAAAGCGATGATTGAGCTAATTCAGAAGAAAAATGCCCTATTCCTTGATTCCAAATAAATAGTGCAAATAATTCGTCTAATTCTTCAATTGTTACTCCCAAATAATATGCTTTTATAAGTTCTCGGGTTGCTTGCCTTATTCTTCCAGCTCCAACTGCATTTGCAAGCGAAAGCAATAGTTTAGTTTTGGTTTCAATTGCTGGGTTTTCTTTATTCCAAATTTCATCCCAAAAATTAACTGTTATATCTGCAATTTTGTGACCAATTTCAGCGTATTTTGGCATAACAATAGGCTTAAACGGTAGTTCCTTATCGTCTTTTTCAATTTCTTCTTTTCTGTAGAAGTAGCTGTAATACTCATCTTTTGCTTTTTTCTCGGTATAATATTCGTAACCTAAGTTTTCCATAGACTTATACAAAGGTATTGGCTCAAAATTTTGAATAATTACTATACCATTTCCTTTCGAAATTTCCTTGGCTTTTTTTATTATAGCCAATAAAAAGTTACCTTTTAAAGGTCTAACATCAAATGTTTCAAAATTGTCTTTGTTTTTCAACCACTCTTTATCCATTTTTTCTTTTAATCGTTTTATATTAGAAACTCAAATATACATAATATATTTTGATATTCTTACATTGTTTTTAATCTTTTCTTTATAAGCATGTTTTTTTATGTCTGCTAACAGTGTAGAACCAGTATCTGCGGTAAATGTTTCTTGTTTTTATTGAAAGTGATAGAAATCAAAGTGTGAAATTTTGAATTTAAGCTCTAATATTTTATCTTTGAGATAGATTTAAAGTCAGAAGTAAGGGTTATTTTTATTAAATATTTATGCTATGTCAAAATTAGCAAAAGAAGTTTTGATTATCTCTGTATTTGTGCTGTTGGTTATGCTTGCTTATGTAGGTGTACCATTTCTTTATATAGCAAGTCTTTTGGCTTTGCCGATTGTAATTGGATTTTTGTTTTATTTGGGACTAACAAGTGCAATGTTTAAAACAGAACCTCTACAAGTTTTATTTGCAGTATATTATAAAACCCTTTTTATTATAGCATTGTTTTTTATGTCTAATGCCTATCCTGGCAAAGATTGGTTTTCGGCTATTGCTTTAATAAGTGCCGTTTTATATATAGTTTTTGTTCTTATAAAAAGCAAAAAGACTGATTTGTTTGTTACTGCAATAATCTACATTAATTTATTTTGTGCTTTTCTGACAATAGTCAGATAATCTTTCATCGGTATCCACTAAAAATGAGACAAGATTGATTAATATGTAAAAAAGGATGTCCCTAACGGGACTAAGGGCTTAGGCATTAAGCATTAGTATAAAAATAACCGATAAAATAAGAAGTCCCGTTAGATACTGTGTTCAATTCCAAATTTATTTTACATATATTTTGT
>CAYNKH010000229.1:0-4256 GCA_964397745.1 uncultured Bacteroidales bacterium
GTTAGCTATAAAAAAGATTAAAAAATTTGTTGATAAACAAATTTTAACACATGTAGCTATTGAATAAACTAAAAAAAAGAGAGCCGATAAGCTCTCTTAAGTAGTGTATAATATTGTTTTTAACATTTTTGCAAGGCTGCAATGAACTGAGCGATATTGAAGCCAGTGCGTAAATCTGGTTATTGCATAGATAATCTAGTAATTAAAAATCTCCTCAAGACTAAGTTCCTGAACTTTACCATAATTATTTAATAAAGCAAAGTCGATTTTTGATTTACTTCCAACTATCAAAATATAATATTTCTTACCTGTAATATGTTCATTAAAGAATGTCTCAACATCAGATAATTTATAATTCTGCACACTTTCGTAAATGTCTTTTCGGATATCATAGTCGATACCACGTTTTTTATTATTTTCGTATGTCCAAAAGATACTAGACTTAATGATTCTATCAGTATTATATTGCTTAATAAGAGCCTCCTTGCTGTTGTTAAAAGCTTCTTCTGACAGTGCAAGTTCATTTAGCAATCCAGTAAGTGCATCAAGTGCTTCTTTCATTTTATCGGGTTGTGTGCCAAGGAATCCAAACACATAATTTGATTTCCCTTTTTCGCTAGCTAAACGATATCCTGCGTAGCTAGAATATGCAAGTCCTTTTGATTCACGAATTTCTTGGAAAACAATACTTGACATTGAACCGCCATAATACTCATTAAACATTGTGGAAATTGGCAATATTTCTTTGTTAAATTCAACATCTTTTGATACTACAGCTATCATTGTTTGAACCATATCATAATCAACAAAAAGTATTTTTGGTTGTTCAAAATCTAGTTCTGCAAATTCCATTCTTGCAGGTATTGCTTTATATTCACCCGATACATTATGATTTGCTTTTATTAAATCACAAACTTTATCAGATTCTCTTGGTCCGTAATAAAAAATCTTATGCTGATAATCTAACAATTCTTGAATAAGATTAGACAATATCTCAGGATTCAAATTACGTAGTTCTTCTTCACTTACAATATCAGTAAACGAAGATTTTTTACCATAAAGAGAGTAATTGTAAAGTCCGCCCCAAAGAATTGTATTTTTATCTAATTTGCTATTAAGTCTCGATTTAATAATTCCATCTACATAGTCATTATACACATCTTGATTAGACTGTACTCCAGCAAAAATATCTTCCATAAGTGTTAATGCTGGCTCCATATTTTCGTCCAAACCATTTATATACACATAAGATCTATCTGCACCTGCTGACACATTAAAGTTAATACCTAATCTAAACCATTCTTTCTGCAAATCGTCAATAGTCTTATCTTTTGTTCCAAGATATTTAAGATAATTAATTGCTATTGGTAAATATTTATTGTTTTCTCTACCCATATCAAAAATATAATATAAGCTAAATATATCGTTAGATTCATTTTTAATATAATTAAACTCAAGTCCATCAACAATGTTTTTAGTTTCAATTTTATCTTTAAAATCAACAAACACTGGCTCAACATCTTGTGGTTCCATAGCCTTTAACTCAGTCATAAACTCCGATTCGGCAGTTCTATTTATGCTAAGCGGAGTGATTTTTGGTTTCTCGATATGTATAGCTTCTGCATCTTCGCCAATTCGCTTATAAATTACAACATAAGTATCTGTAAAGAACTCATTTGCAAAATCAACCAACTCTTGCTTGGTAATTTTTTCATATTCTTCAACTTCAAAAACTACTTGTTCCCATGGTCTGTCGCTAATAAACGCATCTACAAAATAATAAGCAATAGAATTTCCTTCAACCGCTCTAATTTGTCTCAATTTCATTTGATTCACAATTGCTTCAAGAAGCCATTCGTCAAACTCCCCATTTTTTATTTTTTCGAGTTCGATTAGCAATAAGTCTTTTACTTCCTCTAAACTTTGGTCTTGTCGTGGAGTTCCTCCCATTTGAAACAAACCATAATCGTTCATTGCATAAGCATAAGCATAAGCCGACATTACTTTTTGTTGTTTCACAAGATTCAAATCAATTAAACCAGCTTTGCCATTATTTAAGATTTCACTTATCATGTCTAAATATTTTGCCTCTTTAGATGTGTTTCCAGGAGTTCTATAAGACAATGAAACAGTTTCTCTTTCAGGGCCAAAAACATCTATCTCATCAATTGTTGTTCTGTCATCTTCTTCTTCATAAGAAAATTCAGGAAGGTCTTCATTAGCTTCCAAATGTCCCCAATATTGGTCAATAAGTTTTATAGTTTGTTCAAAGTCAAGATCCCCTGACATACAAATTGCTATATTATTTGGGACATAATAATCGGCTTTAAACTGCATTATATTTTCCATTGAAGGATTTTTTATATGCTCACCTTTACCAATTACATTTATTCCATAAGGATGTTTAAGAAAAAGAGCTTCCATTAGCTTAGAATTAGTTTTACGTCCGTCTCTATCCTGTATCATGTTAAACTCTTCATAAACAGTTTCGAGTTCGGTATGAAATAATCTTAAAACCATATTTTCAAATCTTTCAGCCTCAGTTTTCAACCATCTTTCGGTTTCGTTAGCTGGAATTTCATTAACATAAACAGTTTCTTCGTACGATGTCCAAGCATTTGTACCAGTCGCACCAATAACAGAACATATTTTATCATACTCATTTGCAATGGCGTACTGTGAAGCTAAAGTCGATAAACTGTCAATCTCTGCATAAATTGCAGCTTTTTCTTCAGGATTTTTGGTTTTACTACGCAATTCAAATTTATCAGAAATCTCTTTAATTAATGCACCTTCTTTTTCCCAATCCATAGTAGCAATTTTGCTTGATCCTTTAAACATCATGTGTTCAAAATAATGGGCTAAACCAGTAGTTTCGCGCGGATCATTTTTTGCTCCAGCACGCACTGCAATAAGTGTCTGAATACGTGGAACATCCTTATTTACAGCAAGATAGACTTTTAAACCATTTTCGAGTGTGTAAATCCGAGCTTGTGAAGGGTCTCCTTCAACATACTCATAAGTATATCCGTTAGTATCGGTAGCGGATTTTGTTCTATCACCATCTTTATTGACACATGAATAAAACATCGCAAGGGTAAGAAAGAGAATAAGTAATTTTTTCATTTTAATAAGATTTTCGTTTAACTTTTAAAAAAAACACAGTTTTTTAGATATCTGTTTAGATTTTATCAGCATAAAAGTAGTAAAATTTAATTTGTTAAATTATTATTATTTACGATTAACATAATATTAACACACGAAATTGAGAATCGGTGGCTGTAAGACATCCACCAGTTGGTGATTCCCGAAACCACCTAATGTGGCATAAACGAGAGTTTGGCTCAATATTAATACTTGGATTAATTAACTGTAACGCTAAGAAAATGTCTATAAATTCAACATTTTTCATAGTTCTTCCACAACAAGATGTGCTATTCCAAATTTAATTGGTGCTAATTAAATAAAAAACAAGTAAATTTTATCAACAGTAAATTTTCGCAATACTCTTTATAAAGGCAATAGCTATAAGTTTATTTCAGCTCTTACGATATATTAAATAGATGGATATTTTATTTTCATTGTAATCGTGATTGGAATTCTGTTATCATTCCGTTATATGCCCTTAATATTCTATCCCACTCCTTAAATTTATCGTCATTCTTAACGCTTTGATTTGGATTATCTGAATATTCACTAATAATCTTAATCTTGTATTTAAGAGGTGTTGAGCTACTTTGTTTAATAATAACTCTCGTTCTAATAGTTTTTTGAGAAAATGATTTTGATTGCCAACTAGTTTTCATATAACCTGTTGCTCTATCGGCCATTTCCAAGTTATCAAAATAATTAGTTACTATTTGGCTTATTATTTTCCAAGCGTTTTCTTCAGTTAAATCTTTGCCTACCTCCTGCTCAAAATCTTTGTTTGCATAATCATTTTTTATAGAAGCATCATAAGCATCATCATTTATAAGTTGAATATATTTTGTTTTCGGTGAAAAAGTAAGTCCACTATAACAATAAGACATCTCTTTTGTAAGGAAACCAGGTTTCATGACTTTTACTCTTACACAAGAGTTTTTCTTAATTTTCACAATTTCTGTAGGTCCAACACCCATTGGCCTACCATCTACAACTATTTGAGCATCTGGTTCTGAGGTAGTAAAAATAACTGATGTTTTACAACTATTAAAAAATGTAATTGTATTAGGCACTTTGTAAATACAATATATTATGCTATTTTAGCGGAATTA
>CAYNKH010000230.1:0-4194 GCA_964397745.1 uncultured Bacteroidales bacterium
TAAACTTAAATATTTTGAAAATGAAGAAAATTTTATTTGTATTACTTGGAGCATTACTGATGCTTACAGGAATTGGAAAAACTTATGCACAGGAGAATATTATTCCTGTTAGAGATCAAGTCGCAGGATTTGATACATGGACAGATACAGATATCGAAGGAACTACGTATCTGCAATTAAAAAAGGCAACTTCGTCCACAATTACTCCAGCAATGAATTTTGACAATTACACCGATGAAAAACTAAACTTTAAAGCCAGAACTTATGGTGGAACTAATGTTGAAGAAAACACAGTTACAGTTTCCATATCAACCAATAATGGAGTTGATTGGACTATTCTGGGTACAAGACTTCCATTAACAAACTCCTTAACTGCAATGACAGAATTCGACTTGTCTGCATATACGGGAACAGAAGTTAAAATCAAATTTCACGTTGAGGGAACTGCTGATAATGTTGGTGCAGGTATCGATGATATTGCAATTACTGGATTGGCTCCCGCTACTACAAGTTTTATTGCCAATCCTGAAATCCTAAGCGGATTCCATTACACTGTTGGTTCAGGACCTTCTGCCGAACAAAATTTTACTTTAAGCGGAACACTTTTAGACGGCAGCGATGTAACTATTACTCCACCAACAAATTACGAAATATCTTTAACTTCTGGTGGTACTTTTCAAAGTACAGCAATTACACTTCCAACTTATGACGGAGCTGATACTGAGGTTTATGTTAGATTAATTGCTGGTCTTGCTGTAGCTGATTACAACTCAGAAATTATAACTGTTTCAGGTGGTAGTGCAAGTGATATCACTATAACTTGTAATGGTAGCGTTAGCGAAATTCCGACTCCTACTTTGATTGCAAATCCAGATGTTTTAACTGGATTAAATTATCTTGAAGCTTCAGGACCTTCTATAGAAAAATATTTTACACTTAGCGGAACATCTTTAAATAATAGTGATGTAACTATCGCTCCACCAGTAAATTATGAAATATCTTTAACATCTGGTGGTACTTTTCAAAGTACAGCAATTACACTTCCAACTTTTGACGGAGCAGATACTGAAGTTTATGTAAGATTGATTTCGGGTCTTGCAATTGCTGATTATAATTCAGAGCTTATTACTATTTCAGGCGGTGGTGCAATTGATATTACTGTAACTTGTAACGGAAGCGTTTTAGATCCTGCTACAGCTCCTTGTTTAGCTGAATATTTCGATAATTTTACAGCTGGTAATCATGTTACCCCAAGCGGTACCGACATAGCTGGAAGCCTTGATGATTATACTATTGTTCCAGGTTGGACAGGTTACAAAATTTATTCGGCAGGTGGCGAAATTAAATTAGGAACATCATCTTTAAATGGATATATTATTACTCCAAATGTTGACCTTACTGCTGGAGGTACTGTAAGCTTTGATTATTCACAATGGGCAAGTGATGCTTCGGTAATTCAGATTTTCCATGCCAGTAATGGTGTTGATTTTGTTCAAATTGGTTCAGACATTACTCCAGAAACCGATTTCCAAACAACAAGTGTTAATATTACAGATGGGACTACATTATCCAAAATTAAAATCGGAACAGATATTAAACGTGCTTATCTTGATAATATCGAAGTTTATTGTGGTGGTATAATTCCAACTCCTGAACTTAGTGTTTATCCTACCGTTTTAAGCGGATTTAATTATATAACTGGCTTTGGGCCTTCTGCAGAACAGTCATTTACTCTAAGTGGAACACTTTTAGACAACAGTGATGTAACTATCACTCCACCAACAAATTACGAAATATCTTTAACATCTGGTGGTACTTTTCAAAGTACAGCAATTACACTTCCAAGTTATGACGGAACAGATACTGATATTTATCTAAGATTAATGTCAGGATTAGCTATAGCCGATTATAATTCAGAACTCATTACAATTACTGGTGGTGGTGCAAGCGATGTTACTGTTATTTGCAATGGTAGTGTTACTGATATGCCAAGTTCAACTTTAATGGCAAATCCTCTTGTTTTAACTGGATTAAACTATCTTGAAGGTTCAGGACCTTCTGCCGAACAAAATTTTACTTTAAGCGGAACACTTTTAGACGGCAGCGATGTAACTATTACTCCACCAACAAATTACGAAATATCTTTAACTTCTGGTGGTACTTTTCAAAGTACAGCAATTACACTTCCAACTTATGACGGAGCTGATACTGAGGTTTATGTTAGATTAATTGCTGGTCTCGCTGTAGCTGATTACAACTCAGAACTTATTACAATTACCGGAGGCAGTGCAGATGCGATTTCGGTAGAGTGCTCTGGAAGTGTTTTAGAATATGTTGCCCCAGAGCTTGTTACAAATCCTACAAGCTTAAGCGGATTTAATTATCTGTTTGGATTTGGACCTTCTCCAGAACAAATGTTTAGTCTAACTGGAACAAACTTAGACGGCAGTGATGTAATTATCACACCAGCAATAAGTTATGAGATTTCGTTAAGCTCTGGTACAGGATACCAAAATACTCCAATTACTCTTTCAGCTTTTGATGGAACAAATACTGATGTTTATGTAAGACTTGTTGCAGATTTAGTTGTAGCTGATTATAATTCAGAAACTATCACTATTGCAGGTGGTGGCGTAAGTGATGTTACAGTTACTTGTGATGGTAGTGTTACTGATGGTAGTGCATATCCTTGTTTAGAAGAAGATTTTAGCGGATTTACAACAGGCTCACATGAGACACCAAGCACAAGCGACGCAGCAGCAGAACTTGACGATTATACTATAGTTACAGGTTGGACAGGTTATAAAATCTATTCAGCAGGAGGTGAAATTAAAATTGGAACAAGTTCTTTAAGTGGATATATTATTACTCCAGCTATTGATCTTACTGACGGAGGTTCATTAAACTTTGATTATGCTAAATGGAATGTTGATGCATCGGTAATTCAGATTTTCCACGCTGCAGATGGAGAAAACTTTGTTCAAGTAGGTTCTGATATTACTCCAGAAACTGATTTCCAGTCATACAGTTTGCAAATTACAGGCGGAACAGAAATGTCAAAAATAAAAATTGCAACGGATGTAAAAAGAGCTTATTTGGATAATATTAAAGTTTTCTGTGGAAACTTTAGTCCTACTCCTGAACTTACTGTAAATCCAACTAGTTTAAACGGGTTTACTTACATTGTTGGTTTTGGACCATCAGACGAACAATATTTTACATTAAATGGAACTTTCATGGATGGTAGCGATGTAATTATCAATCCTTCAACAAATTATGAGGTCTCGTTAAGTTCTGGTACAGATTTCCAAAGTACACCAATGACAATTACCGCTTTTGACGGAACTGCTACTGAGGTTTATGTAAGATTAATTGCAGACCTTGCCGTTGGCGATTATAACTCAGAGCTTATTACAATAACTGGTGGTGGAGCAGATAATATTGATGTAACATGTAACGGAACAGTGGAAGAGTATGTAAATATCGACCTCTCAAATAATGATGAGGATTTAATTATTTACCCTAACCCAAGTTCTGACTTTATCAATATCAAAATCGAAAATTGGACATCCGAAAATGTGAAACTTGAAATCTTTGATGTAATGGGGAAAGTAGTTCTTGTTAAAGACTTGCATGCAACTAATGGTATTATAAACGATAAGATTGACTTGAATAAATTTACTGCGGGAATATATCAAATACGATTCTCAAACGAGAATATGAGTATAGATCGCAAGATTATTAAAAAGTAAAATACCAAATATAAAAAACTAAAGGCTGATTTTTAATCAGCCTTTTTTTTATGTTGCTGTATTTTAAACCTGAGTTCAAAACTCCTAATCTCAGAACTCCTGATCTATTCACAAAACAGCAATCTTCTTCTTAAAAACAACTCGATTTATCCCGGTAATACTCGTTGTTTTAAATCGAATCTTAGTTCTGAACTTGAAAATTATATCGACCTCAGGTTTAAAGATTAGCCTTAAATTTGCGGTAGAATTTAGACTTTACATTGCCGACAAAAAACAAATCTTATTTTTGACAGTAAATTGAAGGCAATGTAAACGTCAGTAAATAAACAGACAAAAAGCAAATAATTTATTAATTATAAAACTACCTATTATAGTTGGCTTAAGCCAACTATGAAAACTTTTCCTTCTTCCACTTGCTTTAGCATCATTTTTTTATTGTCAA
>CAYNKH010000231.1:0-4184 GCA_964397745.1 uncultured Bacteroidales bacterium
AAGAATATAACAAATGGGAGATAAATCGAAAAGATGAAGATCCAATATATCTTAATGAAGTACTAATTAATCATTTACAAAGTGATTCAAATATTGAAATTGGGCAAATACCTAGTGAAATGTTAGATGATGGATTAATTTCAAAAGATGAATTAATTGAAATTTGTATTAACCTAATTAGTGAGATAAATACAACCGTTTCTCCTGATTTAAAAGAAATATTTTCAACTAAACTTGATAGTATTACGTCAATTGGAGAAAAAAAATACTTTGAGAAGCTTCCATTAAACTCAACAAATGCTCTTGTAAATTTTTCAGGACTATTTTCAATATTTGAAGTTCAAAAACAAAACATTATAAATGAATATGATAATTTATTAAACCTTGAGGGGCTTGCAATTGATCTAAATGACTTTGAAAGTCATTCTTTTCAACCTATTTCATCTGTTGAAACAGACCCTTCGCAGCAAGGCATTTTGAATTCATTAGAATCAACCAGAAATATTCTAATTCAAGGCCCTCCAGGAACAGGAAAAAGTCAAACACTTTCTGCAATACTAATCAATGCACTAGAGAATCATAAAAAAACTATTGTTGTATGCGAAAAAAGAACAGCGTTAGAAGTTTTGCAAAATCACTTAATTGAAAAAGAACTAAATTATCAATGTGTTTTAATACGAGATATCATTAAAGATAGGAGAACTGTAGTAAACTCAGTCAGAGATAGAGTAGACCATTCATCTTACAGAAGATATCGATACTTATATTCAAAAGAATCTCTGGACAATATAATAAACAAAGCAAAATCCTTAATTGAGTCAATAAACCATAAGCATAAGAGCTTAGATGTGAAGATTATTGGCAACAAAACTTGGACTGAAATCGTTGGAAACATTCTTTCTGAACTCAACGGGATTGAAGAAGAATATTCTCTTAATATTGACAAATCACAATTTGAATATACTTCTCAAGAATTAAATTCAATCCTTGAGATAGTACAAAAAGGTCAGAATCTATTTTTGAAATATAGAGACCTCAATATAAATTCATTTATTAATTCAGATAAACTAATTGGCGACAATCCATATGTTGTTGAACAAGAGATACATAGCTCATTTGAAAAATATGCAAGTGCTTTACAAGAAATAGATAGATTAGAAAAATACTATTGTAAAGAATATGCAAGTTTTAGACAAGAAGAAATTGGACAACAAATTCAAATTGGACAACAAATTCAAAATTCTATTTTCACAATTTACTCTGACAATAAACAATCTGATGACTTTTTATCAGAAGAAAAAACTAGTAAGTTTCTATACAAAGCACTCTCAATATTTTCAAAACAAAAAAGAAAGATACTTCAAGACCAAAAACAAATCAGAATTAAATTTTCAGAACTTGCAAATCACTATGCTAATTGCCCAGACCTGTTTGAATTCATCTTTCCTAATTCAATCAAAAAGAATTTGGAAGAAATCATTGAGATAAATAACGACATTGACGATATCAAAGAAAAATTTCAATTAAAAGTTGAACAAGAATATCAATCAATCAATCTTTTAGACTTTTTAATCCCAAAATATCAGAGTGAAACATTGACGAAACTTAATATTAGCACTAATAATCTTTATTCACTAATCACTAATGATAATTTGACAAATCGAAAGATCCCAAATAAAATATTTAACGAATGTATTACTACCATTAGAGACCTAATAATCGAAAAAACGAATTATTTCAACAACACAAATGATTATTTTACTACAGAATTTAAGTGGTTTCAATTTTACAATTCTTTGACAGCTGATAATCAAATAATAATCAATGAATTAAAGTCAAAATCTAATTGGTACAAAACCTTTTTTGTTCATTATTTAAACTCAATATTGATAAACTTCGCGAGTGTAAATTTGCCTACAAATGACGATGAACATATTGATTTAGATACAACATTAAACGATTTAGAAAAGGAACAATTACAATATATTCGTGAATATTGGTTTTCAAAGCAAATTGATGCTACTCGGGAATTTGAACATCAAAACCTCCATCTTTCAGTTGAAAATTTATACAATAAAAGAAGTAGCAATAGATATAAACGTCTTTCACTACGTCAAATAGTTCAATATGACCCTGACTTGTTTACTACATTTTTTCCAATCATTTTAACCTCTCCTGATGTTGCAAGTAATCTATTTAAAGATATGAATCAATATTTCGATATAGTTATGTTTGATGAAGCAAGTCAGTTGCGCTTAGAAGATAATTTACCAGCAATAATAAAAGGAAAGCAGATAATAATTGCAGGAGATGAACACCAAATGCCTCCATCAAATTATTTTAGTAAAGTTTTTGACGGTACAATTGACAACGAAGATGAATATGAAGAAGACGAAATAATCGTTGATAAGGACAATATCCTTTTATCTTGTGAATCCCTTTTGGATTTTGGCGAAGAATTGAATTTCGAAAAATGTCATTTAGATTTTCATTATAGGTCTAGACATCCATATCTAATAGATTTTTCAAATTATGCTTTTTACAATCAACGCCTTAAACCATTACCAAATAGCTTTGAGTACAATCCTATTAAGTATATTCAAGTAAATGGTACATTTTCAGATCATATAAATGATTCTGAAGCTGAAATGGTTTTATCTATTATTGAAAACAATATTAACAGATTGCCAAATGGTGAATATCCAACTCTTGGCATAGCAACTTTCAATATAGCACAGCGTAATCATATAAAAAGCAAAATCTTAGAAAGACAAAAGTTCTCCAAATATCATGAATTCAATACAAAAATCCAAGAATTGGAAGAAAACGGTATGTTTATCAAAAACTTGGAGAATATTCAAGGAGACGAAAGAGATATAATAATTTTATCAACTACATATGGTATTGATAAAGATGGTACATTCGCTCAGCGTTTTGGCCCAATAAATCACTCTAAGGGGTATAAATTACTTAATGTAATTATTACAAGAGCAAAATATAAAGTTTATGTATGCTCATCAATCCCTGCTGAAGTATTCATGAACTATAATACATTTCTCATCACTGAAGGCTCAAATAATAGACGTGGAGTATTCTATGCATATTTAGCCTACGCCAAAGCTATTAGTGAAGGGAATAATGAATTAAGAAATAACGTTTTAACTGCATTAAAGGAAAACTCTTCCAAAGGGAACTCCTTCAGTGTTAAAGATCTTGGCGTCTTAGAATCTCCATTTGAAGAAGAAGTATATCATCGTTTACTTGATGAAGTTGATGAGTCAAAACTAATTCCTCAAATGAAAGTTTCAGAATTCCGTATAGATATTGTTTATGATCCTCAAATTTTGGGCATTCCAAAAATTGCAATTGAATGTGATGGTGCTAAATATCACTCAAGTAGGGAAGCATATTTACATGATATGCATCGACAAAAGATACTAGAAGGACATGGTTTCATTTTTCATCGAATATGGAGTACAAATTGGTGGCGTAGTCCTGAAAAAGAAACTAAACGTCTCATTGATTTTATTAAAAATGTAGAATCAAGGACTGATTATAATATCATTGATAATTCTCTTTTTGTAAAATCTTTTTCAGATGAAATTGAATTTGTTGAAAATGTAGAAGTACAAAAATCACACTTTATTGTTGAAGAGGAAATTCCATTGATTAAAGGGATGGAAGAAACTAGCATAGAAGAAGTAATCAATAATAAAATTAAGCTTGGTAGCATTGTTTCTGTCAAATACATAAATAATGATAAAATCATTAAAATTCAAATTGCCGAAAAACTTAACAAGCTTGAAAGATCCAATGGCATACAAAAAGTTAGCTTACAATCAGCTTTTGCCGTTTCCATAATAGGTAAAACAGTGGGTGATATCGTTAAAGTTGGCAATCTAGATAATTATATTGAAATATTGGAAATACTACAATAATGCCAACCCTTCTCATTAACACACATTACCAAGTCACACAATCCAAGCACAATCCAAAACTTGGCAAAGAGTGTTAATGAGCTGACACACAGCATAAATAGTGACAACAAAGCACAGGCGGTAATAAACAGTAATATGAGCGGTGCGCAGCACCCAGCGAGTATTACAGGTTGAACTACACCGCCACCTGACATCTGTTATTTATTTTTTAATTTCTATGTATTTTGCGAGGGTTTTGCGTTGGAT
>CAYNKH010000232.1:0-4119 GCA_964397745.1 uncultured Bacteroidales bacterium
CTGATGGAGAGCCATTTACAGCTTATTCAGGAGACCAGTTTTTTGCTACTTTCAATGCTACAAACTCTACACAAACTAACGATTGGATAATAAGTCCAGAGCTTTCATTTACGGAAGAATTTAATTTTTCGTTTCAAGCTCGCAGTGGACACAAATCGGCTTTTCCCGAAGCCTTTGTTGTAAAATATTCAACTACAACAAACGCCGAAAGTGCGTTTACTAATACTCTTGAAACAGTGGCGTCTGCACCTTTTGCATGGACAGAATATTCATATCAAATTCCAACAAATGCTAAATATGTTGCTATCAACTGTATTTCGGATGATCAATATTATTTTTGTGTTGACGATATTTACATTGGCGATGGAGCCATGCCTGGTGCAACATTAATTGGTTATAATGTCTATTGTGATGGAAGTTTCTTAACTCATACAGACCTACTAACATATACAAATGTAGATGCAGAAGAGGGTTATCATGAATATTGCATTGAAGCCGTTTATGCTGACAACTGTATTTCGCCTCAAGTATGTGAAGTGATTGGAGGGGCATCAGTAACTTATGAAATTGAAGCTACTGTTGGTGCTAACGGAACTATCTCCCCTTCTGGAACAACAACAGTAAACGAAGGAGCTAATCAAACATATACAATTACACCTGCAGATTGTTACCAAGTTGCAGATGTATTAGTTAATGGTTCAAGTGTGGGGTCTGTAGAAACATATACATTTACCAACGTAACTGCAAACCATACAATTTCTGCAAGTTTTAGTCAGATTGTCTATTCTGTATCTGTTAATGCAGGTACTGGTGGTAACATTGCAGCTGCCAATTTGGTAAATTGTGGCAATGACTATACATTTACAGTAAATCCTGATGCTTGTTACGAGATTGAAACAGTATCAGTAAATGGTACTCCTGTTACTCTTAGCGGAAACTCTTATACTGTTAATAATGTTACTGACGATCTTACAATAGAAGCAACATTCACAATAATAGAATATGATGTTACAACAAACGCAGGAACTGGAGGCTCAATTACTGTTAACAACACTGTTAATTGTGATGATAATCTTACGTTTACGGTTGATGCTGATGTGTGCAATGAAATTACAACAGTTACTGTGAACGGAGTGCCTGTTTCACTTACTGGCAATAGCTACACTATTAACAACGTAACACAAGATATCACAATCAATGCTTTATTCGATATTATAAGCTATACTGTAACTGCAAATGCAGGTGCTGGAGGTAGCATTGATGTAGCAGATAATGTTAATTGTGGCGAAAATCTCGTTATTACATTTATTCCAGATGCTTGCTACGAAGTAGTTAGTGCTGACATTAATGGAACTCCTATTACTGTTACTGGGAACTCATATACAGTTAATAATGTAACTGAAAACATCTCCATCAATGCAACTTATACTATTGCAGACAATTTTATTATTTCAACTAACGCTGAAACAGGAGGTAATATTTCAACCTCGGCTAGTGTAGTAGAATGTGGAGATGATGTTTCATTTACTGTTACACCAGATGCTTGCTACGAAATAGGGATTGTTACTGTGAATGGAACTCCTGTTACTCTTGTAGGAGGTAGCTATACAATAACTAATGTTACTGCCGAAATTGTTATTGCTGCAACATTTAATCAAATTATGTATGAAGTTGCAACTAATGCAGGAACTGGTGGAGCGATTAATGGTGCTGGAACGCAAATCGGTTGTGGCGAGAATCTTACTTTTACTGTCGATGCCGATGAATGCTACCAAGTAGAAACTATAACGCTAAACGGAAATGTATTACCAATAACAGGTGAAGCTTACTCTATCAATAACATTTCGGGGGATATGACAATTGAAGCAACATTTAGTCTGCTTAGCTACACAATTACGGCTAATGCTGGAACGGGTGGAAACATCAATCCTCAGGGTAATATTGTAGCTGATTGCGGAACTAATCAAAATTTCACAATTACGCCAAATGATAATTACATTATCCTTGATGTGATGGTTAATGGAACAAGTGTTGGTGCTGTATCAAATTATGAGTTTGCAAATATTACAAATAATGCAGCTATTATTGCGACATTCCAGTACTCTACTGATATTGCTGACAACATTAAATCTGATATTAGTGTTTTTCCAAATCCTGCTGATAATTTGATAAGTCTTGAACTTAATTACAATAAAACAAAAGCAGAAACTTTAAACATTCTTACAATTGATGGGAAAATTGCAAAATCTTGTAATATTAATTCAGATAAAACAGAAGTTGATATTAGTGATCTTTTGCCAGGGATTTATTTTATTAATATAAATTCTGATAAAGAATCATTAGAAATCATTAAATTGATAAAATTGTAAAACATATAAATATTTTAATTTTAAACTGCCTATTAAAAGATAGGCAGTTTTTTTTATCTTAGCACCAAAATAATAATACTATGAAATATAAATTTTCAACTTTAGTTTTAGTGTTTATTTTGATTATAACGCCTAAAGTTTTTACTTGCACAAGTTTTTTGGTAACAAAAGCTGCCTCGGCAGACGGTTCAACAATGATAACTTACGCTGCTGACTCACATATTAGATATGGTGAATTGTACTGGTTGCCTGCTGGAGTATGGGAAGAAGGAACAATGCTAACTCTTTACGACAGAGGTACCGCAAAACCTTTAGGCCAAATTCCGCAAGCTCCAATTACACATCAGGTTATTGGATTTATGAACGAACACCAAGTATCTATTGGTGAAACTACGTTTGGTGGAAGAAGCGAACTTATGGACAGTCTTGCAATTGTGGATTATGGAAGTTTGATGTTTTTAGCTTTACAACGATCAACAAGTGCTCGCCAAGCAATTAATGTAATGTTTGAACTTGTTTCAGAATACGGCTATGCAAGCTCTGGAGAAACTTTTTCGATAGCTGATAAAAATGAGGTTTGGATAATGGAAATAATCAACAAAGGCTGTGAACCTGTTTGGGATAAAAAACAAAAGAAATATGTTAACAAAAATAAAGGTGCAGTTTGGGTCGCAATTCGCATCCCTGATGGTTATGTTTCGGCTCATGCAAATCACTCTCGAATTACTAACTTTAAACTTTGTGATGGAAAAACTTCTATTAGTACAGCTGAAATTGACAAAATTTATAATCCAGAAGTTGAAATAATATATTCTGATGATGTAATTTCTTTTGCAAGAGAAAAAGGCTATTTTGAAGGCAAAGATGCTGATTTTTCCTTTGCTGAAGCTTATGCCCCAATAAACTACGGAGCAGCACGTTTTTGCGAATTAAGAGTTTGGGCAATGTTTAATGAAGTAAACGATGATATGCAGCAATATTGGGAAAGTGCTTGCGGAAATGACCTTACTACAAGAATGCCACTTTATATCAAACCAACCCGAAAACTTACGCCTCAAGATCTTTTTGTTTTTAAACGCAACTATATGCAAGGCACCGAACTTGATATGAGTAAAGATGCTGGAGCAGAAGCTTTTGGATTACCATATCGTTGGAGACCGCTTACATGGGAACACGATAGTACAACTTATCTTAACGAAAGAGTTACTGTTACCCAGCAAACAGGTTTTTCGTTTATCGCTCAAATGCGTTCGTGGTTACCCGATGCAATTGGTGGCGTTTATTGGTTTGGTGTCGATGATGCAGGCTCCTGCGTATATGTGCCGTTTTATTGCGGAATGACAAAAACTCCATCTAAATGGGCACAAGGATATGGCGATATTCTAACATATAAAGATGATGCAGCTTTTTGGGTTTTCAATAGAGTCGCTCACTTTAAATATTTATTTTACAATAGAGTAATGGTTGATATTAAAGAACATCAATCAAAACTCGAAGATAAATTCGCAACTTACCAACCAGTAATTGATAAAGCAGCTCTGGAATTACACGAAAAAGACCCAAAACTTGCTAAAGAATTTATAACAGACTACTCATGTAATATGGCAGACTATGTTGTAGAATATTGGAGAGAATTGGGTAATTTTTTGTTAGTAAAATACCTTGACGGCAACGTAAAGCACGAGATAGATGGTGAGTTTAAACGCAATCCTTGGGGATATCCAAAATCACCAATGTTTCCAGGATATTC
>CAYNKH010000233.1:0-4096 GCA_964397745.1 uncultured Bacteroidales bacterium
TGATTTTATAATTATTATAATTTACTATTGAGGCTTTATAATTAACTTGTTGCACTAATGAAAGCGACTCAACATCAGGGATTTGCAGAAAAATCTCTTTTGGATTATATTTTTTATCAACAATTAAGTTATTCCGATTTTTTAAAATTCTGATATTAAGGAATTCACAATATTTTCCTGTTTGAGCTTCAATAAGTGAAATAGATTCGACTGCTAAATTTTTTGGGATATTTAATTTTAATAGTATCTCGTACAGCAATGTTTCTTTTGCTGAGTATTGTTCTAATACACTAAGTTCAATAACTGCGGTTTGTCCTTTATAATAAACACTTTTATTGAATATATAACCCACAAACTCCTTCATAATAAGCTCTGTATCAGACAGATACTTAACCGACCTAAGAATATTTTCCTTAGCTGCAGTATTAATCTCTTCCAACAAAGGTATCACTTTATGCCTCAACTTATTACGAGAATATTTTGTCTGATTATTTGTGATATCTACACAATATTCTATATAGTTTTCGTTAGCAAATTCTATAATTTTTTCGCGCGACACATTAAGTATAGGTCGTAAAAGTTTATTTTTAACAGCATCCATTCCAGTAAGCCCTCTTATTCCTGTTCCACGCACAAGGTTTGTTAAAACTGTTTCTACTTGATCGTCAGAATTATGAGCTAACGCAATGTATTTGCAATTATATTTTTCGGCGGTGTCATAAAAAAACTCATATCTCAAATCTCGAGCAGCCATTTGAATTGAAATTCCATTTGCTTGTGCATAATCTTCTGTGTCAAAATCTTGGGAAATAAATTTATATTCAAATTTAGCTGCTAATTCTTTTACAAATTGCTCATCTTTATTAGCATCTTCGCCTCTTAAATGAAAATTACAATGAGCTACAACGCAATATAAATCAAGTTCATGCAATACATGTAACATTACAGTAGAATCAATTCCCCCACTTATAGCACAAAGAATTTTAGCTTTTTTGCTAATTCCTGCTGATTGTATTATTCGATATACTTCTTTAATCATTTTTTTTCGAAAGGTGATTTTACAAATTTAGATAAAAAATCGGAATATTCTTTTCTTGAGATAAATTCGCCTCCCAAACTCTCTAAATGTGGCGTATAAAACTGACAATCAATAATCTTAATATCGTTTTTTAAACAAAAGTCAACTAGTCCCATAAAAGCAACTTTGGAAGCATCTGATTTTAAAGAGAACATTGATTCACCTATAAATATCTTACCTAATAAAACTCCATATAGTCCGCCGACAAGAGCATCATCTCTATATGTTTCAAAAGAATAAGCATAGCCATAGTCGTGCAATTTATTATAAGCTTTTTGAATTCCGTCAGTAATCCAAGTGCCGTCTTGGCATGTTCGTTTAGTAGAAGCACAAGCTGCAATAACAGATAAGAAATTAGCATTTATTTTTATTTGATACTTTTTTGCAGAATGTTTAGTCGATTTCGAAATTTTAGCTTTATGTGGAAAAATCACATATCGTGGGTCAGGAGACCACCACAAAATATATTCACTATCATCAAACCAAGGAAAAATCCCCAAACTTAATGCGAGCAAAACTCGTTCTGGTGTAAGGTCTCCACCAACAGCAAGTAAACCGTCCTTTTCCGCTTCCTCAATTGGCGGAAATATAAGTTCGGAAATTAATTGATATATCGACATTCAATAAAAATAAAGAAATAATAAGGATTAAAGTACAAATATAAAAATCTTTTTATAATACGACCGAATACTTGAGCCCCTCCCAAGGCAAACGCATACTTTTTTTATCACAATAATTTCAAATGTTTTTCATTATTTTTGAGTCTGAAAGCCTCATTTATTTTAACCTTTGACTGAACGTAGTGTAAGTCAAGGGTTAAAATATGCTGATAAATCTTTTTTTGGCATGATTTTTTGGTGCATAGCAATCCAAAAAGCATGACAAAAGAAAAGTATGCGTTTGCCCTATGAGCCCCTCTTTACCCCCTTGGAAGAGTTGATAACGAATATTTAATTATTTCTTTTTTCAAAATCCTCAGTTTTTTTTATTTTAACACGGCGGATAATAAAATATACAAGTAAAATTACACAAGTTGCAAAGAAAAATGCGTATAAAGCTATTATTAAAATCCCTATCCAGTCCATATTAAACAAATTTTACTGCTGTACCATAAGCCATAATTTCGGATGAGCCCTGCATTATCATAGATGTTGTTATCCGAATATTTACAATTGCGTCAGCTCCTAACCTTTCGGCATCTTGTATCATTCTTTGCATTGCTTGCTCACGAGCTTGTGCCTGTAATTTTGTATATTCCTCAATTTCACCACCCACAATATTTTTAAATCCGGCAAAGATATCTTGCCCAATATTTCTTGCTCTCACAGTACTACCACGCACAAGTCCTACGATTTCAGCAATTTCTTTGTTAGGTACTGTTTCTGTTGTTGTAATTATCATGTTTTTTTTATTGATTAGTAAATATAATCTAATTTGCAAATTTATGTTTATTTTTCCAATATACATAAATTTTCATAATGTTTTTTTTCATAACTTCCGCAACGCTGCAATCTGGGTGTTCATACAGACGCTAAACACAACATTTTTTGTTCTCACTGGTTATATTATATTATTACGCACAATTTTTGTAGTTTTGTACTGACTAAATTTAATATTAATGAAACGGATATTACTAATTATATTTGCACTTATAATTTTGACTCCAGTAAAATCTGCTTGGATCTTAATTCCAATGGACGATACTCAAACCAATCATCTTAAAGCTTATGGAATAACATATTGGTCATTGCAAAACCAAGTTGAAGCTTGGTGGCTTTTAAATTATCGTGGTGGAAGTTTTATGACGTTTTTTGCCAAAGAAATTGAACGTGAATGCATTTTACGGGGAGTTAGTTACGAAATTATCGCTGATGGACAAAAAAACATGATTTTTAATGAAATATCCTCACCATCTGTTAATATGGACGCAGTAAAACTCGAAAAAGCGCCAAAAGTTGCAGTTTACACCCCCCCGACTACTCAACCCTGGGATGATGCTGTTACTCTTGCCTTAACTTATGCCGAAATCCCTTATGATAAGGTTTATGACTATGAAGTAATGAACGGAGACTTAGCAAATTATGACTGGTTACATTTGCACCACGAAGATTTTACTGGGCAATATGGAAAGTTTTATGGAGCTTATGGACGCATGCAATGGTACAAGGACCAACAAAAACAAAGCGAACAAGATGCTAATAATATGGGATTTGATAAAGTTTCTCATTTAAAACTCGCTGTCGCAAAAACAATAAAAGCGTTTGTTGTAGAAGGTGGTTTTCTTTTTGCAATGTGCTCGGCAACCGATTCATTTGACATTGCCCTTTCTGCCGAAGGAGTTGACATCTGCGAAACAATGTTTGATGGCGACCCCGCCGATCCAGATGCACAATCAAAATTAGATTACTCAAAATGTCTTGCTTTTACAGATTTTACTCTCGTGAGAAATCCTTTAGAATACGAATTTTCAGATATTGATGTAACTCAACAAAAAAAAGCGACCCAAGGCGAAGACTTTTTCACGCTTTTTGAGTTTTCGGCCAAATGGGATCCTGTACCAACAATGTTATGTCAAAATCACACTGCAATGGTACGTGGCTTTATGGGACAAACAACTGCATTTAATGCTAAACTTGTTAAACCATCTGTTCTAATTATGGGCGAAAACAAAGCTGCTGGCGAAGTAAGATATATTCACAACGAATTAGGAAAAGGAATGTGGACATTCTATGGAGGACACGACCCCGAAGATTATCGCCATTATGTAGGTGATGAGCATACCGACCTATCACTACATCCAAATTCACCAGGATACAGACTAATACTAAATAACGTATTATTCCCTGCTGCCAAGAAGAAAAAACTAAAAACCTAAAATTGAAAACTGTTCAGGGTTCTTCTGTTCTATCGTTATATTGTTCGAATGCGATGGGTTGAGCGAAGTCGAAACGTTCATCTGTATTTTATTATAAATTTTATGTAACATCAAAAAAACACTCAAATTGCACCCGAGCGATA